>JAQGHZ010000386.1 GCA_028291485.1 Rubritepida sp.
GCGGAGCACCCTGCGGCGCGCTGGCCACCGGCCGTTGCGCCCCGCGTCCTACGACGGTGCGGTCGGCATCATCGGGTTCGCCGAAGGGATTGTCGCTCATGGCGTTTCTCGAAGTTCCTGCCGGCCGGCGCGGGGCCGGCCTGGTTCCGGGACTGGCGGTCCAGCGTCACGCCGGCACCGCGCATGGGCGGCCCGGCTCATGCGCGAATCGCCCAGAGGCTGAGACGGAGATTGGGGAAATCGCCCGAGACGTGGATCGCGAAGCCGCCGCTGGTCTGCATCTGCTGCCAGTGCGGCGAGCCGCGATCGAGCTCGAAATAGACGGCGCCCGCGTGGAAAGGGATCTGCCGCGGCGCGACCGGGAGCGGGCGCACGATGATGCCGGGCAGGGCCACGTTCACCAGCTCGCGGATGTGTTCGACGGCGCCGATCTTCACCTGGTTGGGGAATTGCCGGCGGATGGTCTCGCCCGGCATGTCGGACATCACCGTCATCACGAACTGGCCGGCACGCAGCAGGTTCCGGTCGAGGATGGGGCCGACGCGGACGCCGTGGCTGCGCTCCTGCAGCGGGATCTCGACGGCGTTGGTCTCCAGAACCGCGGAAAGGCTGCGGCGGAGGTCGGCGATCACGGGCGCGAAGCTGCGCTGGAGATCGTCGTGCCGATAGGCCGGGTAGGTGGTCGCCTTCTTGTCTGGCGCGGTGAAGGTCGCGAGCTCGCCCGCGATCTGGATCAGCGTCGCGTAGAGCGTCTCGGGATGCACATTTCCCGCGTCGGCATAATGGGCGAGTAGGGGCAGGCAGCGGTTCACGGTCTGCAGGAGAAGAAAGTCGGCGACCTCGGCGACACCGCGCGCCCCGGGCTGCGAGAGCCGGGCGCCCAGCGCCTCGGCACGCTGGCCGAGCATGCCCACCAGCTCGCCCAGCACGTTGGAGAGCGGCGGCACGGCGGAGACGCGCAGGCAGGGCGGGATGAAGCGGTCGTCCACCATCACGCGGCGGTCGGCCTGAACCTCCACGATGCGGGCAAGGCCGAGGCAGGTGAAGCCGGCGCGCTCCTCGCTCTCCAGCATGTAGCGCAGGCGCGGGCGGCCGATGGCGAGCTCGGCGGGCAGCGTCGCGTCGGAATGGGTGTCGTAGGCTTCGAAGGCGCGCAGGCCGTAGCGGGCGGCCGCGCCCTCCGGCCCGTCGGTCGCGGTGACCTCGGGGCTGCCGGGCTGCCGGACGGGCAAAGCGAGATAGACGATCTGGTTGCGCGTGCCCTCCAGCAGGTCGAGAGGCGCGGGCTGGTCGGCCGTGCCGGGGATGGCGAAGGGCGTGCCGTCCTCCAGCACGCCGGCGATGTTGGAGAGCGCGAATTTCCCCGCGCCCAGCAGGTCGCGGTCGAGCGCGATCTCCGTCACCCCCCAGGGATGCGGGCGCAGCGGCGCGCTGCGCGCCTGGAGCAGGTGCTCGAAGTATCGGTCCTGCTGCTGGTAGTGCTGGGCCCGGAGGAACATGCCCTCCTGCCAGACGACCTTGTCGTTCCAAGCCATGCCGCGTGAGTTTCCTCGAAAGTGCTGGCCCAAATGGGGGAAGAAATTGGGTTCAGATGCTGTTCATCGGCCGCCGCGCGCGGCCTCTTCATAGGCGCGGGCGAAAGCCTTGCCGAAAGCGCTGTCGAAATCGTCCTCGAACTGGTCGGTCACCTGCTGATGCAGGCGCTTGTAGGCCTCCCAGAGCTTCTTCTCCCGCGCGCCGGGCATCAGCCCGCCGCTCGTGATCTCGCTTTCCAGCGGCGCCGGCGCGAGCCGCGCAAGCAGCGCCTTGGCCGCCGCCTGCGTGGCCGCGAGGGTGGCGAGCTGATGCGCCGTCAGGTCCTGTACCGTCTCCTGGATCGCGGCAGGGCCGCCACGCGGCGCGGTGAGCAGCGCCTGGACGGCCGCATTGTCGTCGGCCGCGAACTTCACCGGGTTGTTGCCGGCGGCGCGCAGCATGGTCTGCTCTATGCGGAACTCGCGCTTCACGTCGGCGCGGGCGATGAGCAGGGCGCGCATGCCGGCGACGGCCGCGCGCAGCACGACGCCGGCGGAATTCAGCGCGGCCGCGGGATCGAGGCCGGGCGGCGGCGGCGGCAGGCCGGCCGCCTGGAAGACGATGGCGAGCGCGGCCTGCAGGTCGCCGCCGGCCGCGACCGGAGCGGCGGGCATGACATTGACCGCGACGGTCACCGCTGGGGCAGGGGGCGGGGGTGGCGGCACGTCGAGGAAGGGATCGGCGGACCGTGCGGCCGGCTCGGGACGAGCGGGCTGCTGGACGGGGATCGGCTGGCTGGCGAAGGGGGCCGGCGCAGATGCCATGCGCGACGCAGACATGGGCGGCGGCTGGTCCGCGAAGGGATCGCCCAAGGGGGCGGCGGCTGCCGGCGGCGGGGCGTCGACGAAGGGATCAAGTAACGGCGCAGGCGCGGCGGCCGGTGGCGGCGATACCGCCGGCGCGAGATCCACGAAGGGGTCCGGCAACGGCGCGACCGGACGCGCAGGAGGCGGCGCGGCCGGCGTGCCGAGATCGGCAAAGGGGTCGCCCAGCGGGGCAGCGGGCCGCGCGGCCGGCGAATCGGCGAAGGGATCGGGGAGCGGTGCGACCGGCTGGGGCGGCGGGGCCGCCGGCGTGGCGGAAGGATCGGCCTGCCGCGCGCCAGGAGTCCCGAAGCCGGGCGCGGCGTCGGCAAAGGGATCCGGCAGGTTCGCGAAGGGGTCGCCCGCCGTCGCCGCAGGCTTCGGCGCCACCGGAGCGTTCCAGTCCGTCGGCAGCAGGTCCGGCATGGTGGCGCGGGGCGGGGTGAAGACGTCGCTCGTGCTCGGCCGGTGGTCCGGCATGATCGGGCCGTGATCGTCGGGCGCGAAGGGATCGAAATCCGACGGCAGCAGGGCTGCGCTGCCCGAGGGCGGGCTGTCCCCGGCCGAGAGCCCGGGCAGCGGCACGGAGAAGATATCGGAGACCGGCGCGGCGGGTGGCGCCATCGGGTCGGGCCCGGCCGCCGCGGACTGCCAGCGGCCTTCGCCGTAGCCGGCCTCCTCCTCGACGCGGCATTCGATCTCATAGGCGCCGAGGCGCAGCCGGTCGCCGTCGCGCAGCACGCGCACCTGGTCGCGGCCCATGGGCTCGGCGCCGCTGTTCAGGAAGGTGCCGTTGGTCGAGAGGTCGCGCACTTGCCAGGCGCCGGAGAGGTACTCGACGGCGCAGTGCCGCTTGGAGAGGACGCGGTCGGGGTCGCGCAGCGGCCAGTCGCATTCGGTGCCGCGGCCCATGACGTATTCGCCGCCGGGCACGCGCCGTTGCTCAGCGGTGGCCTGCTCCGGACAGCGAAGGACGGACAGGACCAGCACCATGCGACGTTCTTTCTCACCCTTTGGCGGCATCCCTGCGGACGCGTTTCAGGCCCTTTTACCTCGGCTTGCGCCGCGACAGTAGGCGTTGCGCAGGACAATCGCGTCAAGCGCAGCCGTATGAACAAGCATCGTCGGCCCGTGGTCGATACGGGCCGTGGAACTATCCAATCAGCACCGTCGGCGCGCCCAGGATGATCGAGCCGCCATGCGCCGTCATGTCGCCCATCCGGGCGGCGGGCTGGCCCATGACGAGCACCGTGAAGCTGCCCAGCGCGATCACGTCCGGCGGGCCCACGCAGACGCACATGTCGCCGACCCGGGCCTGCGGCAGCATGCAGGTCAGGACGGTGACGGCCCCCGGCGGCAGAATCGGCCCGCCGACATGCGGGATGGGCGGCAGGCCCGGCGTCACCATCGGGCAGACATGCATGTCGGTGATACGCGCGGCGGGCTGGCCCATCAGGGTTTCTCCGGTTCGATGCGGCCGGCGCCGCCGCCGGCGATGTCGCGCGCGGATTGGAGGAAGCGCAGGAAACGTGCCTCCGCCTTCTCCGGCGTCACGCGCGTCGCGGCCAGGATGATGGCCCCGGCCACGGCCACGCCCGTGAGGTGATCGGCCGGCGGGACGACCGGCTGGCCCTCCGGCGCCATGCTGCCGCCGGACCAGAAGGCCGCGACGGCCGCCCAGGCCTCGGGGCTGCGGAAGCCGCCGCGCTGCGCGACCTCCATGGTGGCGCGGCGCGCCGGCTCGTCGGGCTTGCGCACCCAGGTCTCGGCGGCGGTCAGCGCTTCCGAGTCGCAGGCCGGCGGTTCGTCGACGGGCACGGCGCGGGCGCACATGCAGGCCCACCACACCGCCTCGCGCTTGGGCAGGGCATGAGCGACGAGGCGCAGCGCGTCGGGCATGCGGCCCGCTTCCGCGAGGCGGGCCACGCCGGCGGCCGCATCGGGCAGGCCCGCCATGAGCGAGGTGCCGGGGCCGTCGAGTTCCAGCCGCGGCAGCAGCGGCTCGAGCGGGGTGGTCAGCTTGTTGGGGGAGGACGCGCTCATGTCAGTTGATCATCACCAGGCCACCCTTGAGCGTCAGCATCGCGTCTGCCTTGTGAGTGGCCATGAGCCCCTGTGTGTTCAGCATCAGCGACGCCTTCACGTCGATCTGAAGGGACTCGATGCTGATGCTCATGGGCGTCATGTGGATCTTGCTCTGCCCGCAGGTGAGCGTGATCGACTGCATCGCCTCGTATTTGATGGTCCCGAGCGAGGCCTTCTCGGTGATGTTCCCCATCTTCACCAACCTGTCGAGGTTGCCCATGTCGATGGTGAGCTTGTCGTTGCCCTGGCTGACCGTGGCGGTGCGGTCCAGCTTCACGACCTCGGTGTGCTTGCCGTCCACCGTCTCGTCGCGGTGCCGCTTGATGGTCTCGGTGCGGTCGTTCTTGATGAGAAGGGTCATGTCCTTCTCGGCCTGGATGTTGATCTCCTCCGAGCCCTTCTTGTCCTCGAAGCGCAGCTCGTTGAAGTTCGCGGCGCCGCCGCCCTTGCTCGACTTGGTCTTGAAGCCCGATTGCGTCTTGTTGGTGGGCAGCGTGTAGATGGGCTTCTGCTCGGCGTTGTAGACGCTGCCGATGGCGATAGGCCGGTCCGGATCGCCCTGCTCGAAGGCGATCAGCACCTCGTCGCCGACGCGCGGCAGCGTCCAGGAGCCGCCCCACTTGCCGGAGAAGCTCTGCGCCACGCGCACCCAGCAGGAGGAGGTGTCGTCCTTCTTGCCGGCGCGGTCCCAGAGGAAATGGACCTTGATGCGGCCGTACTCGTCGCAGTGGATCTCCTCGCCGGAAGGACCAGTGACGATGGCGCTGTGCAGCCCGACCATGGGCGGGCGCGGCCGCGGATCGGCGGGGCGCCAGGGGCGGTCGGCCGGCATCAGCACGAGGTTGTTGCTGTAGCCGGAGGCGCCGCCGCCGGAGAGATGGGTCTCGTCGAACGCCTCGTGCCGCGCCGAGGCGACGAGCCAGGTGACCGGCGCGGTGATGTCGATCCCGGCCTTCACCTTGAGTCGGCCGCCGGCGAAGATGGTGGGATCGTTGCCGGTGGCCGTGATGCGGTCGGCGACGGTCTCGTAGGTCTCCATGCCGAGCTTGGCGAGGTCGCCCTCCGGCCGCACGGCCTGGCCGCCGGGCCAGCGGTAGATCTCGTATTTCGAGGCATTGGGCGTGCTCAGGATGGTGCCCGTCTGCTTCTGCAGCAGGGTGTTGGGCTTCAGTCCGTCGAAATCCTCGGCGACCATCTTGCCCGGCTGCAGCGCCGAGACCGGCTTCCACTCGGTCAGCGTGCCGAACTCGCCGGCATCGGAGCGGACCATCTGCGGATCGCCTGATATCATCGGGAAATCGCTGTTGGCGCCGCAGACGACCAGCGTGTGCTCGCTGGCCTTGTGCTCGAAGAAGTAGCCGCAGCCGGCCTCGTCCAGCATGCGCTGGGTGAAGTCGAGGTCGGTCTCGTTGAACTGCACGCAGTAGGTGCGCTGGCTGCTCGGCACCGAGCCGCCCCAGCGCACCGGCGCGACGCCGCTGTCGCCCAGGACGGCGGTGACGATGTCCTTGACCGACTTTTCCTGGAAGATCCGGCAATCCGCGGTGCGCGAGAGATGCCAGAAGTTCGGCACCACCTCCAGCCGATACGCCGCGAGCCCGCGTCCGAAGGCGCCGATGCGCGAGAAGCTGCGGACGATGCCGTGGAAATGGCGCGGGCCCACATGCTTGACCTTGACGGTGCAGGTCACCGCCTTGCCGATCAGCGAGGATGGCTGGAGGTCCATCTCCTGGCTGATCACCTCGGCCGTCAGGGTGAAGGGCCGTCCGATCGTCTCCTGCACCGACAGGCGCCGGAGCATCAGCTTGTCGGCGCCGAGCGGAGAGGAAATCTCCAGCAGTCGCTCAGCATGCGACAGAGTTAACACGTCGCTCAAAGGAGGCGTTCCCCACGAATCGTGAGCACGACCATAGATCGCCTAAAGCATGACCAGGACATAAGATTTGTCATGTCTATCGCGCGACAACCCCCATCGGGAAGGAGCGCAATTCGCGCTGGGCCGTCCGGAAGACTGCATCTTGCCGGTGCTGCTTCTCGGCTGCAAGCACCGGCACCCGCCGCGTGACCCATTCACCGAGCGCGAGGGCGGAAACATGGCCTTCGCTGTCCGTCGCCGCCCGGCCGCTCATCGCCTCGCGGATGGCGAAGGCGAAGACGCCGTTGCGGTCGTCGTAGCTGTCCAGCGCCTCCTGCACGCTGCTGCTGGCGGCCAGCAGGAAGCGTCCTGTCTCGTTGCCCAGCGCGGCCAGGCTGTCGATCGTCACCTGGCCGGCATGGCAGGTGTCGATGAAGAGGAAGCCGTCGCGCGCGCGGATGCGGGCCAGCGCCGCGACCAGCGTGCCCTCGTCCAGCGCGGTGCGGCGCAGCGCGTCCCAGTTCGCGGTGCTGGTGGTCTCGTGCGGCAGGAAGAGGAAGCGCCGGTCGGGCTCTGTCCGCACGCCATGGCCGGCGAGGTAGAGCACGAAGGTGTCCTCCGGCCGCGCGACCTGGGCCGCCGAGGCCAGCGCGGCGAGGATATTGGCGCGCGTCGCCTCGCGGTTGGTCAGCACCGTCGAGATGACCTCGCGGAATACGCCCTGGGCGCGGCTGCGCAGCGTTTCGACCACGGTGCGCGTGTCGGCGACGGCGAAGCGCAGGTTCAGTTCGGCCAGCTGATACTGATCCACGCCCACCGCCACGATGATCAGGCGCCCGGCGCCCGGCGGCGGCGCGGCTTCGCCGGGGCGGCGGAGCTCCAGCGTCGGCCCCTCGGCGAAGAGGGTGCGGTCGTCGGCGTAGAGGCGGGCCGCGACCCGGTTCGGTCCGGGGTCCAGCGGCACCTCGACGGCGTTCTGACCCGCGACGGCGATGCTGCGCACGGCGATCCGGTCGTTCACCATGACGTCGAGCGGGCCAAGGCCGAGGCCGCGGTCGGTGGTGTTGAAGGTGAGGCGCAGCGCGCTGGCGCCGGCCGGCAGCTCGGAGCCGCCCCAGGCCACGGGG
>JAQGHZ010000405.1 GCA_028291485.1 Rubritepida sp.
CCGCGCGCACCGTCTCGTCCGGCACGGCCTGTGTGGGCGGCGGCGGAGGCGGCGGCGTCTCCACCGCATCTTCCGGCGGCGGAGGCGGTACAACCTCCTCGGACTCCGGCGGCTCGAGGGCCAGCGGCGCGATCAGGGGCGTGGGCGCGACCCGGTCGGGCGGAGGGGTGTCGGGCGGCGGCGGCTCGGCGACGGCCTCGGGAGGCGGCGGCGGTGCATCGTCCGCCGGGGGCGGCTGGACCGCATCCGGCGGCGGGGGCGGCGCGGCCTCGGGTGGCGTTTCCGTCGGCGCCGTCTCGGGCTGCGCGGCCTGGGTCTGTTCGGTGACCTCGGTGGGTTCGGAGGCCTCGGCCGGCGCCGATTCCGCCAAAGGCGAGATCTCGATCTCGGCGGATTGCGGCTCCGGCGGCTTGGACTGCGTCCACCACAACATCGGACCGACCACAGCCGCGTGCAGCAGGATCGCGGCGGCCGTCGGCAGGGCGAAGCGGCGTGCGTGAGCCGGCGGCCGGGTCAGGGCCGCTTCCTCGGGCAGCAGGTGCTGGGCCGAGAAATCGGGCATGGGTCAGCGGGCCTGCTCGGCGGGGCCCGAGGGCTCGGCCTCGGCGATGAGCGAGACGCGCGAGACGCCGGCGGCCGTCACCTTGCCCATGACGCGCATCACGTCGCCATAGGGCACGCTGCGGTCGGCGCGGACATAGACGGGCGCGTCGTTCGCCTCGGCCTCGCGGAGCGCGCGGATGCGATCGGTGAGCTCGGCCTCGGGCACGGGCTCGGCGCGGAGGAAGACCAGGCCCTCGCGATTCACGCTCACCACCACGGGCGGCGCGGTATGCGCCACGCGGGCGGCCGCGGTGCGCGGGAGCTGCACGGGCACGCCGACCATCATCATCGGTGCCGCCACCATGAAGATGACGAGCAGCACCAGCATCACGTCGACGAAGGGCGTGACGTTGATGTCGGACATCGCCGTGCCGGCGCTCTCCTCGTCGTCGTCGCCCGAGGGGCCCGAGTTGCCCATCGCCATGGCGGCTACTCGGCCGGCTGCTGGCGCGGCGCGCGGCTGAGCCGCAGCGCGAGGTCGGAGGCAGCGCCCATCGCCTCCTGCCGGGCTCCGGTCAGCCCCCCCACGAAGCGGTTGTAGGCCATGACCGCCGGGATGGCGGCGACGAGGCCGACCGCGGTCGCGAAGAGCGCCTCGGCGATGCCCGGCGCCACGACCGCGAGGCTCGTGTCGTTGCTGGCGGCGATGCCGGTGAAGCTGTTCATGATGCCCCAGACCGTGCCGAACAGCCCCACGAAGGGGGCCACCGAGCCGGTGGTGGCGAGGATCTGCAGCCCCGGCTCGGCCTGCCGCACGGATTTCAGCACGGCCTTGCGCATGGCGCCGTCGAGCCGCGCGCGGAATTCGCCGTCGGTCTCCTGCACGCCCTGGCCGAGGCGCCATTCCGGCAAGCCCGCGCGCAGCGCGACGGAGGTGAGGTCGGCCGCGCCCTCGTACAGGATCCCGGGGTTGATGGAAGCGCCGGCCAGCGCCTTCGCCTCGCGCCGCAGCCGGCCGAGGGCGAAGCTCTTCTCGATGATGACCGCCCAGCAGGCGATGGAGGCCAGCGCAAGCCCGATCATCACCGCCTTGACGACGGGGTCGGCCGCGAGGAACAGGCCGAAGGGCGAGAAGTCGTGCGGAACCGGGTTCATCGGTCGGCGATCACTTGTCGAAGGTCACGCCGCTCACGCGGGAGGCGAGCACCAAGCGGGCGACGCAGGCGTTGCGCGCGTCGGCCTCCTGGCTGCCGCAGACGAGGATGTCGTTCAGCAGGACGCTGCCCACCGTGTCGCAGCCCTGGCCGGTGAGGTCGAAGAGGCGCACCACCGTGCGGGCCGCCGGCAGCGGTCCGGCGTCCACGGCCAGGCGGCGCGACACCACGCCGTCCTTGCCGAAGATCACGAGGTCGAGCCGCAACGGGTCGAGCGCCTCGGCGCCGCCGTTGTTCAGCACCATCCAGACGCGGCAGGCGCCCTCGCGCGCCTCGAGGCGATTCAGCTCGACGCGGAGGGGAGAGGCGTTTTGGGCGGCCAGGGGCGAGAGCCCCGCGAGCAGGAAGAGGGCTATGAGATAACCGCGAAGCATGGCGAGGGTCCTTCGGCCGGGCGGGTTCGGTCGGCAGATAGCCTCGATTGCGAACCAATTGCAATTCGCCGCACAGCAATGCGACGGGCTATTTGCCATTTCAGTATTCGTATTCCCAGGTGACGCCGAGCCGGTCGCCGCCCGGGCCTGTGGAGGTCTGCCCATCGAGCCGCAGCCGCGGCGTGAGTTCGACCTGCACGCCGACGCCCGGCGTGCCGCCGCTGGTCCCCTGCCGCACGCCGACATAGACGCCCGGCGCCACATAGCGCCCGGCCTCCAGCGAGGCGCCGCGGCCTCCGTCGCTGCCGACGCCCAGCCGGTCGAGCCCGGCCGCGCTCCGCAGCCGGTCCAGTATGCCCGAGCCGGCCGGCATGATGCCCGCGAGCTGCGCCACGGCCTGCGCGATGCTCGCCAGCTCGAAGGGCGAGAGCCGGCTGGTCTCGCGGTCGAAGAGCAGGCGGGCCAGGGCCTCGTCCTGCGGCAGCTCGGGATCGGCGGTGACCTTGATCTCCGGCGCCGCCGGCGTGCCCTTCACGGTGAGGCTGATGGTGTTCTGGCGGCTCTGCGCGGTGGCGAGGAAGTCGAGGCTCGGCGAGAAGGTGCCCGCATCGAAGCCGATCAGCCCCCGCGTGAACTGGAGCTGCCGCCCGACCATGTCGAAGGTGCCGCGCCGCATCCGCAGCCCGCCTGAAGGGGCCGGCGCCGCCACCGTGCCGCCGATGGTAATCTCGCCACCCAGCTCGGCCTCCAGCCCGCGGCCGCGGATGAAGACGGCGCGGGGGGCGGCGATCACGAGATTCAGCGTCATGGGCAGCGCGGGCCGTGCCGGCGCTGCCGCCTGTCGCGGCGGCG
>JAQGHZ010000423.1 GCA_028291485.1 Rubritepida sp.
CGAGGCCCGCGACGATGCGCAGCAGCGTGGACTTGCCGCAGCCGGAGGGGCCGAGGATGGCAACGAACTCGCCGGGTGCGGCGGTGAGGTCCGTCGGCTGCAGCGCGAGCGTCGGCCCCGCCGCCCCACGGCCGGGGAAGGAGCGCGTGACGCCGCTGATCTCAAGGGTCTTGCGACTCACAGCGTGGCCCAGGGGAAGAGGGCCCGGTTCAGCGCCTTGAACAGGAAGTCCGTGACGAGGCCGATCACGCCGATCACCACGATGCCGAAGATCATCTGGCCCGTGTCGAGCAGCCTCTGGCTGTCCATGATCATGTGGCCGATGCCCGAGGTGGCGCCGATGAGCTCGGCGACGATCACATAGGTCCAGGCCCAGCCGAGCACGAGGCGCAGCGTCTCCATCACCTGCGGCGCGGCGGAGGGGATGATCACGCGCCGGACGATGCCGCGCGACCGCGCGCCGAGGGTATAGGCCGCCTCCACCAGGTCCATTCGCGTGGCGCCCGCGATCACCGCGACCATGATGACGATCTGGAAGAAGGTGCCGATGAAGATCACGGAGAGCTTCTGGGCCTCCCCCACCCCGGCCCAGAGGATCAGCAGCGGGATGAACGCGCTCGCGGGCAGATACCGCGCGAAGGAGATGAAGGGCTCGAAGAAGGCCTCGACGGATTTGAAGGCGCCCATCATCAGCCCGAGCGGCACGGCGATCGCGGCCGCGATCAGGAAGCCGCCCACGACGCGGGCGATGGTGACGGCGATGTCGCCGGCGAAGCCGAACTCGGTCAGCAGGCTCCAGCCGGCGATGACGGTCTTGCCCGGATTGGCCAGGAAGAGCGGCGGCACCCAGCCGGAATAGGTCGCCGCCGCCCAGGCGCCGATGAACACGACGAAGAAGCCGGTGCCCAGCAGGATGCGGGCACCGGCCGAGACCGGGACGAGTGGCTTCACCCGAGGAAGGTGGTGTTCAGCAGGGCGCCCAGATTCACGTCCTGGCGCACCACGCCGGTCTCGCGCTGCACCGTGTGCGCCTTCTGCATGAACTGCGGCAGTCCGTCGGCGACGTAGGCCTTGTTCTTCGCCTGATCGAGCCATTCGATGAACTGCGCGCTGGCCTTGAACTGCTCGGCGGTCTGGTTCACCCGGCGGCCCATGATCTCGTTGGAGCGGTCCGGCTCGCGTTCGATCATAGCCAGTGCGTCGTACCAGGACTTCACCACGCGGCGCACGGCTTCCGGGTTCGCCTGGAGGAAGGCGGGCTGGAAGGCGAGGGTGTCGACCACGCAGGGGTAGTCGACGGTCGTCGCCAGGATCTTGCCCTTGTCGGCGCCCATGGCGCGCACCTGGGAGAGATAGGGCTCGTAGGTCGAGCAGCCGTCGAACTGCCCGGCCACGAAGGCCTGCGCCGCGGGCTGCGGCGCGAGGGCCGCGGTGGTCACGTCGCGGATGGACAGCCCGTTCTCGCGCATCATGTAGGCCAGCACGAAATAGGGCGTGGTGCCCGCGCCATCCACGGCGATGGTCTTGCCCTTGATGTCCGCCCAGGAATTGATCGCGGGACGCACGGCCACGCCGTCGCCGCCGCGCGAGCGGTCGAGCACCAGCACCTGCACCAGCGGCGCCGCGCTGGCCCAGAGGATCATGGTGTCCACCGTGGTGACCACGCAGTTCAGCGACCCGCCGACGAGGGCGAGGTTGCGCTCGCGCTGCGGCACGAACTTGGTCTCGACCTCGACGCCGTTGGCGCGGAACAGGCCGGCCTGCTCGGCGAGGGTCAGCGGCGCGAAGCCGGTCCAGCCGGACATGCCGATGGTGATCTTGGGCATCGTCTGCGCGCGCAGGACGGCCGGCGCTGCGAGCAGCCCCGTGGTGGTGGCGCTGAGGAAGAGGCGGCGATCCATTTGTGGCGCTCCGGTGGCGGGAATGTCACACACTATCCCAGCCAAACTCCTGAGCAAGCATGACGAGTCCGGCGCGCCGGGCGTAGCCGCCGGGAATGCCGCGCGCGACGGCAGCCGCCGCGGCGCCATGCGCGCGCCACGGGCAGGCCGGCGCAGCCGGGCCGTCGAAAGGAGGTCATCCCGAACCGGCGGGAGCCGGTCCGGGATGGCCCAGTCACTCACCCCTTGTAGGCGATCGTGTTCGAGACCTGCTCGCCCATCCCCTCGATGCCGACCTTGAGCTGCTGCCCGGCCTTGAGGAACCACGGCGTCGGCTTCTTGCCGAGGCCCACGCCCGGCGGCGTGCCGGTGAAGATGATGTCGCCCGGGAAGAGCGTGATGCACTGGCTGACGTAGCTCACCAGCGTCTTCACGCCAAAGATCATGGTCTTCGTGCTGCCGTCCTGCTGGCGCACGCCGTCCAGGTCGGTCCACATCTTCAGGTTCTGCGGGTCCGCGACCTCGTCCTTGGTGACCATGTAGGGGCCGAGCGGGCCGAAGGTCTCGAAGCCCTTGCCCTTGTCCCAGGTCGGGCCGCGCTCGGCCTGCCACTCGCGCTCGGAGACGTCGTTGCCGACGGAATAGCCGGCCACGTGGTCCATCGCGGCCTCTTCCGTCACGTAGCGCGCGGTCGTGCCGATGACGATGCAGAGCTCGCATTCCCAGTCGGTCTTCACCGAGTTCTTGGGGATGATGATGTCGTCGAAGGGGCCGTTCAGCGCGCCGAGCGACTTGATGAAGACGATCGGCTCCTTGGGCAGGGCGGCGCCGGTCTCGGCCGCGTGGTCGGCGTAGTTCAGGCCGATGCAGATGAGGTTCTTCATGCCCGTGACGGCCGAGCCGAGGCGCGGGTTGCCGCTGACGGCCGGCAGGGTGGAGGGATCCACGCCGGCGAGCTTCTTCAGCGCGCCGGGCGAGAGCGTGTCGCCATTGATGTCGGGGACGAGCGACGAGAGGTCGCGGATGGTGCCGGATGCATCGAGCAGGCCGGGCTTTTCCTGACCCTTGGGGCCGTAGCGAAGCAGTTTCATGAATTTTCCTCCGTAAGAGCGGGCGAAGACTGCACGGGAAAGCGCGTGGCGCGAAGACCCGCAGTCAGGCGAGCGCGCGGCGCGCGACGACCCGGGCGGGCGGGAAGGCGACGAGCTCCACGGCGGCGATCCCCACCTCGAAGGGCAGGTGGATCGGGCCGAAGGAGGGCAGGCCCGATCCACCGGAGACGAGATGCGCCAGCGTCACGTGCGGGACCCAGGTGCCGGGGCGCCAATGGTCGAGCAGCGTGTGGCCGTCGAGCGCGGCCACGGCGCGCGCCTGCGCCTCCAGCAACTCCGGCGTGACCAGCGGCGCCAGGAACAGCACCTGCGACGGCGTGGTGAAGAGGCCGAGATGCGTGAGCCGCAGCGAGCGCGGCACGGACAACGCGAGATCGGGCAACGCGAGATCGGGCAGCGCGAGATCGGCCTCCTCCACCTCCTCGGCGACGACCGCGAGCGTCAGATGCGGCGGGTGGTCCAGGCGGCGCCGCGGGTCGCCGATGCCGAGGCCGTCCAACACCTCCCAGAGCGCCTCGATCCGATCGCGCCCCGCCTCGTCCAGCGCGAGGGTCAGGGCGGTCGGCACGCCTACTCCGCGCGGATGCCGGCGCGGCGGATCAGCTCGCCCAGCCGGTCGTACTGCGCGACGTTGCGGGCCTGGTACTCCTCCGGCGTGCCGGGCAGCGGCGTGGCGCCCAGCTCCTGCAGCCGCGCCACCGTCTCGGGCTTGCTGAGACCCGTGCGCAATGCCGTGTTGGCGCGACGGATCACCTCGGCCGGCGTGCCCTTGGGCGCCACGATGCCGAACCAGGCGGTGACCTCGTAGCCCGGCAGCGTCTCGCCGAGTGCTGCGATGTCGGGCGCGCCGGACCAGCGGTCCGTGGAGGTCA
>JAQGHZ010000431.1 GCA_028291485.1 Rubritepida sp.
CCAAGGAGTTCAACACCATCGCGGTGGATGACGGCATCGCCATGGGCCATGACGGCATGCTCTACAGCCTGCCCTCGCGCGAGCTCATCGCCGATGCGGTCGAGTACATGGTCAACGCGCATTGCGCCGATGCGCTGGTCTGCATCTCCAACTGCGACAAGATCACGCCCGGCATGCTGATGGCCGCGATGCGCCTCAACATCCCCACCATCTTCGTCTCCGGCGGCCCGATGGAGGCCGGCAAGGTCATCCATCGCGGCAAGAAGCGCTCGGTGGACCTGATCGACGCCATGATCGTCGCCGCCGACCCCGATGTCACCGACGAGGAGGTGGCGGTCATCGAGCGCTCGGCCTGCCCGACCTGCGGCTCCTGCTCGGGCATGTTCACCGCCAATTCGATGAACTGCCTGACCGAGGCGCTGGGGCTCGCGCTGCCCGGCAACGGCACCGTCCTGGCGACGCATTCGGACCGCAAGGAGCTGTTCCTGGAGGCCGGCCGCCGCATCGTCGAGATCACGCGGCGCCATTACGAGACCGACGATTTCTCGGTGCTCCCGCGCGAGATCGCGACCCTCGCGGCCTTCGAGAATGCGATGACGCTGGACATCGCCATGGGCGGTTCCACCAACACGGTGCTGCACCTGCTCGCCGCCGCGCATGAGGGCGAGATCCAGTTCTCGATGGCCGATATCGACCGGCTCTCGCGCCGCGTGCCGGTGCTGTGCAAGGTCGCGCCCTCGGTCGCCGACGTGCATGTCGAGGACGTGCACCATGCCGGCGGCATCATGGGAATCCTGGGCGAGCTGGAGCGCGGTGGCCTCATCGACGCATCGGTGAGCCGCGTGGACGCGCCGACGCTGGCCGAGGCGCTGCAGAGCTGGGACATCCGCCGCACGGTGGATCCGAAGGTCCCCAGCTTCTTCTGCGCGGCCCCCGGCGGCGTGCCGACCCAGGAGGCATTCTCCCAGTCCGAGCGCTGGGAAGAGGTGGACATGGACCGCGAGAACGGCGTGATCCGCGACATGGAGCACGCCTTCTCGAAGGATGGCGGCCTGGCCGTGCTCTACGGCAACATCGCGGCCGAAGGCTGCATCGTGAAGACGGCGGGCGTGGATGCGGCGATCCTGAAGTTCACCGGCCCGGCGCGGGTCTTCGAGAGCCAGGACTCGGCGGTCGAGGGCATCCTGGGCGGCGCGGTGAAGGCCGGCGATGTCGTGGTGGTGCTCTACGAGGGGCCGCGCGGCGGGCCGGGCATGCAGGAGATGCTCTATCCGACGAGCTACCTGAAGTCGAAGGGCCTCGGGAAGGTCTGCGCGCTGGTGACGGACGGGCGGTTCTCGGGCGGGTCGTCGGGCCTGTCGATCGGGCATCTCTCGCCGGAAGCCGCCGAGGGTGGGCCGATCGGGCTTGTCGAGACTGGCGACCTGATCGAGATCGACATTCCCGCGCGCACCATCCACCTCGCGGTGTCGGACGAGGAGATGGCGCATCGCCGCGCCAAGATGGAAGAGCGGGGCGATGCGGCCTGGCAGCCGACCGAGAAGCGCAAGCGGAACGTGACGACGGCGCTGAAGGCCTATGCCGCGTTCGCCAGCAGCGCGGCCAAGGGCGCGGTGCGCGACCTGTCGTCGCTCAAGCGGCGCTGACTGGCGAGGGGCTTTGCCCCCTCGGCCTTTCCCGCCAGGGGTTTTCAGCAGTCTGTTGGATCTGAATCCGATCATTCTGGCTCGTATCCAACGGCGGTCAGGTAGTTCCTGCATTCGCGTGGTGGGAGCTCATACTTTGGGCGCCCCTCCTCTCGACGTTGACGCAGTGCAGCATCACCCGTAAAGGCCCGCCTTCCGAATCAGCGAAGCCCAAATCGGCGCAGCCTTACTGAGCGCCGGAGGCGCCGCCTGACCATGCCCATGACTTTCGCCGACCTCGCCCTTGCGCCGCCCCTGCTGCGCGCGCTGGCCGAGGAAGGGTATGCCACCCCAACCCCTATCCAGGCGCAATCGATCCCGATGCTGCTGGAGGGCCGCGACCTGCTGGGCATGGCCCAGACCGGCACAGGCAAGACCGCCGCCTTCGCGCTGCCGTTGCTGCATCGCCTGGCCGCAGATCCCCGCCCAGCGCCCAAGGGCGGTGCCCGCGTCCTGGTCCTGGCGCCCACACGCGAACTGGTCTCTCAGATCGCCAACGGCTTCGAGAGCTTCGGACGCCATCTGCAACCGAGCGTGACGACGATCTTCGGCGGCGTCAGTCAGTTCCACCAGGTCAATGCGCTCAAGGCTGGCGTAGACATCATCGTGGCCGCGCCGGGGCGGTTGCTGGACCTGATCAACCAGGGCCTCTGCGACCTGTCGCAGCTTGAGGCGCTGGTGCTGGATGAGGCTGACCAGATGCTCGACATGGGCTTCGCCAAGCCGATCGAGCGCATCGTCGCGACGCTGCCGAAGGATCGGCACACGTTGCTGTTTTCGGCAACGATGCCGAAATCCATCGCCTCGCTGGCCGAGAGCCTGCTGCGCGATCCGGCGAAGGTCGAGATCGCCCCGCCCTCGACCACCGTCGACCGGATCGAGCAGTCGGTCATGTTCGTCGATGCGGCCGACAAGAAGGCGGCGCTGGTGGCGCTGCTGCGGACGCCGGGGATCGGCCAGGCCGTGGTCTTCACCCTGCAGAAGAACATCGCCAACGAAGTCTGCGCCTTCATTACCGAGGCGGGCATCACTGCCGAGGCCCTGCACGGCAACAAGTCGCAGGGCCAGCGGGAGCGCGCGCTGGACGCCTTCCGCGCCGCAACCGTGCAGGTGCTGGTGGCGACGGATATCGCGGCGCGGGGTATCGACGTCGATACCGTGACGCATGTCTTCAACCATGACCTGCCGAGCTTGCCGGAAGGCTATGTCCACCGCATAGGCCGCACTGGCCGCGCCGGACGCAGCGGCTTCGCCGTCACGCTCTGCGATGCCGAGCAGCGTGCCTGGCTGCGTGATGTGGAGCGGGAAATCGGTCGCACCCTGACCGTGCGAGCCGATCACCAGTGGCATTCGGAAGCGGCGCGGAACTCGACCTTGCGTCCACCCGTGCTGGGCGGTGCGCCGGTCAAGGAAATCAAGCCGCAGGAAAAGCGCGAGCGCAAAGTCTGGACCGAGGAAGAGAAGCTCATCGCGCGGGCAGCGGCCAAGGCGGCCTGAGAGGAGGTCTGATCAGGCTGGCGGGTCGCATCGGCTCCGTCGCCTTCTCGCGCACTTTCGTGTCGGCCGCGCACATGGGGTGGACCAGGAGCCTGCCCAGGACGCGGCGTCTAGCGCGACGGTGAGGTATTCCCCTGACATGGCAGCCCTGCGGGCGGCGACCTCGATTATCTTCTCGAAGACGTCGGGA
>JAQGHZ010000459.1 GCA_028291485.1 Rubritepida sp.
CCCGACAATGCCGACGCGAATGCTCATTTTGGTGTCCTGCTGCTGGAGTAAGGGCAAAGAAAAACCCCCGGAGCCAAGGGCTGCGGGGGTTCGAAGATACGGGCTGACGCCGCCTCGGGAGTGGACCGCTAGGGGGCGGTCCTCATCGGGGGAGGGGCCTGTCTGCACGCAGCCACAGAAGCCGCCGCTGAGAAGCAGCGACGGCGTCGGTTTGCGGTGCGGAGATGAAGGCCACTCATGAGACGGACGCTAGTGGTCCGCCTGAACATCTGTCAACGAGGGTTTGTAGCTGTGCTCCCACCCCGCTAGGGCTGCTTAGGGTCGTGAGCCGCCCTTCCTGATTGGGTTTTCACCCTAAAGGATGATGACCGAAGGCGCGTTGGTGCCGAAGGTCTGAATCACGCGTTAAATAAAAGGCTAGACCATGAGGCGTGAGCGAACGCGAACGCCTCATGGTCTAGCCGTTCAGCAGCGCGTCGATCTCCGCCTGCGCCAGATCCGCGGCCGTCGCCGGCGTTGCCACCGTGTGAAGCTGCGTCCGCACCTCCACCCGCGGCCCGCGCGGCCGTTCCGCATCCGGCGGCAGGAAGCGCTCCAGCACCGATTCCACCTGCTGCAAATGCTGGATCGCGCGCCGGATTCGCCGACCCGTGACGTCCTGGAAGCTGCAGGCCTCGAAGATGGAGTTCACCTTGCCGGCCAGCGTCTCGATCGCGCCCGGATCGCGCTTGCCGCTGATGATCCAGTCCTGGATGGCCTCGGCCGCCTCCATGATGGTGTTCGCGGCCGCCTCCGTCGCGAGCACCACCGCCTCCAGCTCCACGCCGCTGTTGCGCGTGGAGGCCGTCGGCACCGCGACGAGGCTCGCGATCTTTTCCTGCACCTGCGCGAGCTCGCGCGAGATGCGTTCCTCCGTCATGTCCGCGAGCTGCACGCTCGCATGCAGCTCCGCGCTCAGCTCCGCGATGCGCCGATCGACGAAATGCTGGAGCTCCGTGAAGAGCGGCCGGACCTCCGCCTGCACGGCGTGGCACAGCTCGGCCTGAAGATCGCTCTCTCGCATCAGCATCCTGCCGCCCCGGGTGTCATCCCATTGTGCTAGCGCAGGACCGATGAAGCGTCGGTTAACGCGAAAGCTCCAATCTGGTCAGGGTTTCCGCCAGGCACGCGCCATTCCGACACGTTGCGGGGCAAGGTGGACGTATTCCTGGACACGATAAAGGCAGCCTGAGACTGGCGAGGGGCAGGCGGGCGTTTCTTACCCTGGTGAAACGCCCGCCCCGCCTTTACAGAGACGCGAATGCGATCAGGGACTGCAGTGGTAACCAGGCGAGAAAACGCGGATCCGAGACCGCGCTACCGGCAGATCGCCGACGAGCTGCTGACGCAGCTTCGCGGCGGGATGCATCCCATCGGGGCGATGCTCCCGACGGAGACGGAGCTCTGCGTGATCTACGGCGCGTCGCGCCACACCATCCGCGAGGCGCTGCGCCTCGTGGAGGAGGCGGGGCTGGTCTCGCGCCGGCAGGGCAGCGGCACGAGCGTCATCGCGCATGAGACGCGCGGCCGTTTCGTGCAGGATATCACCAGCATGGGCGGCCTGCTGCAATATCCGGAGGAGACGCGCCTCACCGTGCTGCACGCCCGGGAGACGCAGCTCGATTCCGAGACCGCCGCGGTCCTCGGCGTGGCGGAGGGCGACACCTGGCTGCGGATCGAGAGCCTGCGCCGCGTGCGCATCACCACCGCGCCCATCTGCTTCACCACCGTGCTCATCCCGACGGAATACGCGGCAGTGGTCGAGGAGATCGGCGTGGACCACGGGCCGGTCTATTCGCTGGTCGAAAAGCGCTTCGGCGTCCAGCTGGCGGCGGTCGAGGTGGACCTGACGGCCGGCGGCGTGCCGGAGAGCCAGGCGGCATTGCTGGATTGCGAGCCGGGTGCGCCCGCGCTGATCATCCGGCGGCGCTACATGGACCAGAACCAGCGCGTCTTCGAGATGTCGGAGAGCTGCCACCCGGCGCCGCGCTTCACCTATCGGGCGCTGGTGAAGAAGGAGAGCTAAGGGCGCGCCCGGAGCATGATGCGCGCGCCTTCGCTCCAGGTCTTTGTTTGAACGCGGGATTCCCGTCGGCGACGATCGCGCTTCAGGCCGCCTCCAGCCTCTCCGTGATGCCGAGCCACTCCGTCTCCAGCCGCTCCACATCCTTGGCGATCGCCGCCCGCCGGGCCGTCGCGCGCGCGATCAGGTCGTTCTTGCCGCTCTCGTAGAGCTTGGGATTGGCCAGCGCGCCCTCGATCACCTTGGCCTCCTCGGTCAGCTTCGAGAGCGTGACCTCGATGCCCTTCAGCCGCGCGCGCAGCGGGGCATTCTGAGGGCGGTTGTTTTCCACCGGGGCCGGCTTGCCCTTCTTCTCGTCGCGTTTCGAGGCGGCCGCCGCACCGCGCCCGCCAAGCTGCGCGCGGTAGTCGTCGAGATCGCCCTCGAAGGGCGTGATCTTCCCTTCCGCCACCAGCAAGAGGCGATCCGCCACCAGCTCCACCAGATGCGGGTCGTGGCTGATGAGGATGACCGCGCCTTCGTAATCGGCGAGCGCCCGCACCAGGGCGTCGCGCGCATCGATGTCGAGATGGTTGGTCGGCTCGTCGAGGATGAGCATGTGCGGCGCGTCGCGCGTGGTCAGCGCCATCAGCAACCGCGCCTTCTCGCCGCCCGAGAGGCCGCGCA
>JAQGHZ010000494.1 GCA_028291485.1 Rubritepida sp.
TGGCTTCCCCTGAATGCCGACCGCCGCACGCGCAACGTGGCTTCCATGGCCGAGGATCCGCATTCGATCCTACATCTGCACCGGGCGCTGATCGCGCTGCGCGGCAGCCACCCCGCGTTGCAGGCAGGCGACTACGTCCCGCTCATGGCCGACGAAACGGTCTATGCCTTCGAGCGCCGCGATCGGGCCGGTCAGCGCCTGCTGGTGGCGCTGAATTTCGGAACCGCGGGAAGCGCGCTGTCGCTGCCGGGCGTGACCCGCGCGCGCCTGCTCCTCTCCACGACCATGACTCGAGAGGGCGAGGACATCGATGGAACGCTGCATCTCGATGCGGCGGAGGGCGTCGTGCTGGAACTTCGCGCCTGAGCGCGTCAGCTCTCAGGGCTTTCCTCCCTGATCACCAGCCCCTCGGCCGGGCGCAGGATCGTGCTGCCGGCGAGGCTATCGTCCTCGCGGTCAAGATGAGTGGAGAGGAGGACCCGTCCGGGGCCCGGAAGATCGACGGTCTGCGGCACCTCGCTGAGGTTCAGCAAGACCAGCGCGGCGGGCTGGCCCGGATGGCGGCGCCGGAACGCCACCGTCTCCGGCGTGCCGCGCAACGGCTCGATCGAGGGGGCATGCAGCGCCGGCTCCGCCTTCCGCAGCGCGATCAGCCGGCGGTAAAGCTGCAGCATCGAGCGCCCATCCTCTCGCTGCGCGGCGACATTCAGGCCGGGAGCGCAGGAACCGATCGGCAGCCAAGGCTCGCCGGTGGTGAAGCCCGCGCCCGGGCCGTCGTTCCAGCGCATGGGCGTGCGCTCGGGATCGCGGCCCAGGCCGTATCCGGGCACGAGCTTCTCGAACGGGTCGCGGATGCGCTCCGGCGGGACCGGAACCTGGGGTATGCCGATCTCGTCCCCCGCGTAGAAAAAGCAGGTCCCCGGCAGCGTCAGATGGAGCATGGCGGCCGCGCGCGCCTGCGTGGGACCAAGGCGCTCGGCGATCCGCCGCTTGTCGTGGCCGCCTAGTGCCCAGCTCGGCCAGCCATGTGCGGGAACGCGGTCCAGATAGGTGTCGATGGCGGCCGTGACGGAACGCCCGTCCCACTGGGCGTCCAGCAGGCCGAAATTCAGGGGGAGCTGCAGCGCCGGCGCCGACGGCTCGCCGTAGAAGCGGCCGAGCATGCCCGCCGAGGTGTCCGCCTCGCCCGCCATCAGCCGGTGCGGGAATTCGTCGATGACGGAGCGTAGCCTCGCCAGGCATTCGAAGGCCTCGGGCCGGGAATCGGTGAAGACGCGCGTCTGGCGCTCGGGCGGAGGGACCGCGTCATCGGCGCCGGGCTTGGGCGGATCGTCGCGCAGCAGATCGTCCTCGATGAGCACGCCCGTGGCGTCGACGCGGAAACCGTCCACCCCGCGGCGCATCCAGAACCGCAGCACCTCGGACATGGCGTTCAGGACCTCGGGGTTGCGCCAGTTCAGGTCGGGCTGCTCCTTGAGGAATGCGTGGTAGTAATATTGGCCTGTCGGGCGATCGAGCTCCCAGGCGCTGCCGCCGAAGCGGCCGAGCCAGTTGTTCGGTGGGCCGCCATTGGCCGCCGGATCGCGCCAGACGTACCAGTCGCGCCGCGCGTGCTTTCGAGAGGACCGGCTCTCGAGGAACCAGGGGTGCTGGTCGGAGGTGTGGTTCGGGACGAAGTCGAGGAGCAAGCGGATTCCGCGCGCGTGGCAGGCACGGAGCAGCCCATCGAAATCCTCCATCGAGCCGAAGCGGGAATCGACGCCCAGGAAGTCGCTGATGTCATACCCGCCGTCCAGCATGGGAGACGGATGGATCGGCGAAAGCCAGATGGCATCGACGCCCAGCCATTCGAGATGATCGAGCCTGGACTGGATCCCTTGCAGATCGCCCATCCCGTCGCCGTCGGTGTCCCGAAAGCTCGCGGGGAAGACCTGGTAGACAACCGCATGCCGCCACCATTCGGCATCGTTCCTGAAGGCAAATCGCGTCATCACCGGTCCAGGGCAGAGCTTCTATCGCGCGGTCTCATCCTTGAGCGATCCGGCAACCTCGCCGGACTTCCCGCTCTTTCGGGGCTTTGCTGCCGCCCGTTCGGCGTGAGACTGGACCTGATCCGCCTGCATCCCGTTCGCATCGGTGCTGCGCGTGTCGATGCTGCCCTTCTTCGCGCTTCCGGGGATCTCGTTCTTGTAGTCGGGCATGGTGCCGCTCCTTGGAATAGGACTTAAGGGCTTGAAGCCTGTTGCCGGGGCCGTCAGATAGCGCTGGCGAGGGCGGCCATTGTTCGCAGGGCGACCCCCTTGTACCCCAGAAGGAACGGGGGTCGGTTCCTGCAGTTGCCTGGCCGAGCAAAACAATAAGAAATAAACAAATATTGGTTTCCAACGAGTGGACGGAAGGTTTGAATGTAACCGCTATCCGCCGGGGCGGGTTTCCTCTTGCGCGCCCATATGCGAGCGGAGGTCGGCGGGGACTGCCTCCCGTCCTCATCATCCATGCGTGCCGGGTCCTGCGGCGAGGGCCATGCGGATGGCAGCGAGCGTCTCGGCGGGGGCCGTATGGTGAACCATGTGCCCAGCGCCCGCGATGCAGCGCATCACGCTGCCCGGCAGCGCCCGATGCAGCGCCAGCGAGTGCGTTTCGGCATCCACCATCGCGTCCTCGGAGCCGGCCACGAGGATCGCGGGGACCGTGAAGTCTCCTGACCGCCTTTGCACCGCCGCCGCGGCCTCGTTCATGCGGGCGGTGTCCATGGCGCTGGCCTCAAGCTGCGAAGGCCGCAGGGCCAGTGGAAAAGGGAACTCCTCTGCAAAGGTTGGGGGGACATCTCCGGGCGCAAAGATGCGGCGCAGCAGCCGAGATCGGAAGAGCCTGGCCAGCACCGGAACGAGCGTGTGGTTCAGGATGCGGCCCAGTACCGGGAGCGTCGTGGCGGACACCAGCGCGACATCAGCGCGCCGCTCCGGCGTGTAGTAGCCGGAGATCAGCACAAGCGCCGCCACGTCGTCAGGGAAATCCAGGGCGAGGGAGATCGCGACCAGGGCTCCCCAGGAATGGCCGACTACAACGGGCCGCTCGATGTGCAGGATGGCCAGCGCGCGACGCAGCAGCACTGCCTGTGCCGCAGCTGTCCAGCGGCGATCGTGCGGCCTTGTGCTGTGGCCGAAGCCGGGCCTGTCGAAGGCAAGCACGCGGTAGCGCGGAATAAGCGCCGAGGGCAGGCCGCTGAGGGCGAAGTCCTCGACCGTGCCGCCGTTGCCGTGCAGCAGGGCGATGGGCCGGCCCTCGCCCTCGTCGGTGTAATGCAGCCGGACGCCATCGATCTCCAGGAACCGGCCGGCTGGAGGATGCCTGCGTTGCGCCCGCCGCGCTGCCAGCAGGTTCGCCACGCCCAGGCTTCCGAGCGCGACCGCGGCGGCGGCGACCATCCGGATGCCGGTTGGCGCTGCCCCCGCCGCCTCCCGTTGCCGGGGGTATCGGCTCAGGTCTTGCCCTTGGTGCGGGGGTCGTGGGTATGGTGGGAATCGCGCTCTCCCCCTCCGCCAGACACGTGGCTGCGCTCACCGCTCGTGGGCGCGCCCGGCGCCGGACGACCTTCGCTCCGATGCGCCTCGCCGTGGTTGCCGCCCTGATGGCTGCTGCCGGGACCTCCGGCGTGAACGCTCTTCTGGTCCTTGTTTCGCTGGGTCATGACTATCGGTCCTGCTGATATCCAGGGTGATGCGTGTTGGTCGCGACCGTATCGGTCCCGCTGTCCCGGTCCGGAGCGGGCTGCTTGGCCTTCCCCTGGTCCGAGCGCGGATCCGGCCCGCCGGCGCCGTGTTTGCCCCGCTCCTGCGGAACGCGATTGGCCGGCGGCACCGGCGGTGGATGAGCCTTTGATGACATCGTGATCTCCTTCCGATGCAAGAACGCCCGAACCCGCCAAGGGTTCGCGTGAAAGCGCTTCGGCAGAGGCGGAGACCGGTCCGTCACCGGGTCCGAGTGGTCCATACGGACGGCCTGCGAGCCTGTCGAAAATTCGTGGCGAGGGGCGCGCGGCAGCCGTCTCGGCGCTGCTCAACCCGCCACTACGATCTCAGGCGCGGTCTCGACGCAGATGTTCAGCTACGAGTTCCTGATCGACGAGACGCTGACCAGGCGTCCTGCGCCGATTGTCCCTCGGCGCTCTGGCGGGACAGCCCTGGCATGGCAGCGTCCCTCACAAATTCGATCGGGAAGCAGAAACCTAGGTATCTCTGCGGGAGTTCTTACTGAACGGGCACGAATTGTTCGGAACATCATGAAGGAATGCTGAAAATGGCGCATCATTTGTTAAAAACCCGCGTGTTTTGGAAGTTGATATTTGTTATGACTCTGACCGCGGCGCCTTCTTTTTCATGGGCGCAGATGAGTGGCGGTTCTACTCAGGCGCCGTCCGGCGGCTCGAGTACCCCCGGAATGTCGTCGTCTAGGACGTCCCCAGCCACGCCTGCCGCTCCGGGAGCGCCGACCGCCGATCCCCGCTCTGCGGGAAGCAGTGCCGCCCCCGGAGCCGGCACGACCTCCGCCGACCCCGCCCTGGGCGGCGGTTCCTCCGGCGGCACTGGCGGTTCCTCGTCCGGCACCGGCGGTGGCGGTGGTGGCGGTGGTGGTGGCGGCGGCTCCGGCGGCTAAGGTTGCGGGGGCGACGGCTTCCCTGGAGCTTGTCAGGCCCCGCGGCGCGGCGTCGAAATCCCGGCGCCCCGCTGCGGGTCTCGGCGTGGCCCCTGAGAACCATCCCCAGGCCGCATCCCCAGTCCGAAGTGGTTCCGAGCGCGTGAGCCCGTGGCGTTCGACGATCACGCGACGTCTTCTCGTCTCTCCAAGGAGTGACGCATGTACCATGGTTCCGGCGCACGGCCGGACAGCGCAGCGCTCCATGCCTTCCTTCGCTATCGCTCCTTCAGAAGCCGTTGTCGGTCCCGGGCGCACGTCCTGGACTTGGCGGGCGGATTCCCGCCAATCGACGATGCGGAAGAGATCGCGCATGCAGGACCTCTCCATGCGCCATTGCCTCATGCCTTGGGTGGATTGGGCTGGGGCACGGAACCGGAGCGTGCACCGGGCTTGTGCGAAGCGCTGCGCCTGATCGGCCGGATCAGCCTTCCCCTGGGCGAACTCTATGAGGGCCACGTCAACGCAATGAGGCTCGTCATGCGCTATGGGACGCCGGTTCAACGCGACATGGTTCGCGACTCCGTTCAGCAGCGTCGCCTCTTCGGCGTCTGGCCCATGGACATGCCCAGGGCGCCCCTGCAGGTTTTGAATGGCCGTTTCGTGGGTCGTGAGCGGATAGTCGTTCGTTGAAGCGACGCCGCTGCCGGCGTCCTGCCTAAGGGCTTGCATCGGGCTGAACATTCACCTCGTGGATGCGAAAGGCCTCGTCAGGTGCCTGGCCTGCGGGTTCGCGCCGGAGTTTGCCGAGTGCCAGACGCATGCCCTCCGCGCCGGCCTTCCAGCGATCGTCGATCGTGGCTGGAGTGAAATCGAAAGGCGCGCCGATACCGGCTTCGCGCAGGCCCGCGCGATAGCCGAGGGTCACCACGGTCGTCGGCCCGCAGCCCTGCACCTCCAACAGCAATGAGGCCAGCTGCGCGTCGCTGAGCTCCGCTTCCGGCAGCCGCTCCACCAGCTTGGCGATCAGCCCCTTCAACCGTTGCTCCCGCGCCCTGCCTTCGAGCAGACGCTTTGTCTGATTGCCGAAGACCAGATCGCCGGCGCGGCTCATCGAAGCGCCCAGGGAGCGCGGCCGGCTGCCTGCGCGCGCGAAGAGCTCGATGATCACGCAGTCCAGGGCTCCGCGGCGCGGCGCATCCAGCACGAGGTCGACCGGCGCATTGGCGGACAGGCCTCCATCCCCGAGCAGGCGCCCCTCCACCTCCACCGGCGCGAAAACTGGCAGCAGGGCGCCCGAAGCGACGAGATGGCGTGGCGTGAGGCGGGCGCCCTGGCCGGTGTCGAAGACGACGCGCTCGCCCGAGACCACGTCCGTGGCCGTGATGCTGATGCGGCACGGCCCCTCGTTCAGTCTGTCGAAATCCACGAACTCCACGAGACGACGTTCCAGCGGCTCCAGATCGAAGAGCGCGGGCGCCCGGCCGATCCCCATGGCTGGTGCGATGCGATGCCTGAACAAGGCGGGATGACCCAGGAGCAGCGACTGCATCGCGCCGGCCATGTTGTAGGCTTCGCGCCACGGGCCGGCGGCGGGCGGAGACCCGAGCAGGTAGGTGGCGAGTGGAGCGGGGTCGGTCGCGAGGCCTCGCCAGAAGCGATGAAGCTGCTCCGACCGCCGGCCGGGAGTAGTTCCGGCGAAAATCGCAGCGTTGATGGCACCGACCGAAGCCCCCACGATCCAGTCCGGAGGCGGCTCGCCGTCCTCCTCAAGGGCGGAGCATGCGCCGGCTTCGAAGGCCCCCAGAGCAAGCCCACCCGACAACACCAGCGCACGGAGCGGATCTGCCGTTTTGACCGGGGCCGAGCGCGGATGCACGGGTTCTTCCGAGGCGATCATGTGGCGCTAATCCGAAGCGCATCCCGGCGGTTTCCCGTCCCTGTAAATTCCGGGCATTGGAGCGGCCGGGAAGAGGACCTTGAACTTCGCCAAGCGATTTTTCCCTCTCGAAACGGGTGAAATCGCACGCTGGACAGGGCAGGCCTAACCAATGTGGTAGCGATGCCGCCGGCCGCGAAACAAGGATCAGATGTTCAGAGACGGTAAAATATTATGCGTCATGGCTGTAAACAGATCGTGTTCAGAGCGGACGGATTCGCCGAGATGCTCTATCTCCTCGATGGCACGCCGAGGAAAATCACCTTCGACCTCGTTTTCGCACCCTGGTCACCAGAAATCCTCGCTGAGTCGATCGTCAAAGCGGCGCTGTCATCATGGGTGGAGAGGGAGGTTCCGCCACCTTGGATCGGGTGGGAGGAACTGGAAGAGGTGCTCCTGCATCAGGGGATCGACGTCGACAAGCTGATCGCCATGTATCCACCCTATTCCGATGGCGCGGCGGAGAGCCGGCGCACCCGCTCTTCCAGGAGCCGCATGGCCGGTGTTCGCGACCGTCCTGACCTCCAGACGGACGGATGACATTCGTGACCGGCTCTTTGTTCCGAGGATAGACGACGCCATCGGCTACCTGACGGTCGTCGTGCAGGGCCGGACTCGTGGTGGTCCCAGGCACCCGCTGCGGGTGGCCGGGGCGCAGATCTCCTCCCATCCAGGTGCACTCCTGCCCGCCTCCTGCACATCGGAGTCACGAAGCCCGTTCACTGGCGCGAGCCACGCAGTGCGGCACTTCTCGACCGATGCGTGCAACGCCACATCAAAGCTGCTAATAATGATTATAACAAACATCAGTAATCATTTGTTATTACTTGGATTTTTGGTCAATCGCGGCAACTCCTCCTACTGTCCGGCCGTTCATCTCCCGAGCTCGAAGAGAGGTCATGCACCTCATCGCTCAGCCAGGAGACCGTCATGCTTTTTCTCGAGCGCCTTCAATATCGCAGGGCGAAGTTCAGCGTCATGCAAAACGAGCCGCTTGGGCAGCTTCCGGTCCTGGGCCCGGCCCGCGCGGAATCTGGCGCGCTGACGACGCATATCTCGAACACGTCATCGCTGTGACGTGAACCGCCTGATGAGCCAGTACAGCGTCGATCCCGCCAGCGACTGCCGGATGGCGTGGCTCCCGCTGCGGCTTGGCGCGGGCGAGGGCTTGCCTCGCCCGCGTGACCTCTACGTGGCGGGCCTGATCACTGCCCGAGCGATGGAGCGTGAGAGTCTCCTGCTGCTCACAGACTATCTTGAAGCGCTGCAGGATTGGCCGGCGATGCTGAAGGCGCTGTGCCCGCACATGGCCGAGAGCGTGGCCCAGGACGAACGGCTTCGGCAGCTTCTCGAAGCCATGGGTGTCGATGCTGCCGCGGGCGAGGCTGAAGGGTATGCAGCTGGGGGAACCGGCCTCGCGATGCCTGCAGCGCCCGCCCATCCCTGGGACGTGCTGCGGCTCGCGCTCGCCATTCTGCATCTCAAACACGGGGAAGCAGCCTTCTATCGCTCGATCATTCCGCTGTGCGCCCTGGCTGGACAGGCCACCGCGATTGACCTCCTCCACCGCTCGCTGGCCGAGGAGGAGAGCATGGCGGGATGGGCACAGCTGAACCTGGACGAAGTCGCCCGGAGCCTCGCCGCAGAACCTGAAACAGCGGAGCCTGAAACAGCAGAGCCGGTTCGGGTGAGGAAGGCTTCTGCTGATCGACTGAACCTCACGAACGAGAGCGCCAATTGCGCCAGCCACTGAACAAGAAACGAATGGAACGCCTCACATGCTGGAGAAATCATCAAGCAGCTTTGCCTGGATGGGCAGCAAGCCCATGCAGGTCATGGGGAGCTGCGTCTATCGTGGCCCGAACCTCCATAGCCGCCTACCCGTCGTCCGAATTCGCCTCGACCTAGGAGATCTGGAGGAACGGCCGTCGAACCTCATTCCCGACTTCACCGAACGCCTGCTCGCGGAGCTTCCCGGGCTACAGGATCATGGCTGCAGCTACGGCGAGCCTGGCGGCTTCGTCCGCCGGCTGCGCGAAGGCACCTGGCTGGGGCATATCGCCGAGC
>JAQGHZ010000556.1 GCA_028291485.1 Rubritepida sp.
CCGGCGCGCGTGGAGACATGCGCCGGCAAAGGCGGGCTGCTGCGGCGGCGGGCGAGGCTGTCGCGTGCCTGCGCGGCGGTCTCCGCGGGCAGGCCCAGCGTGCCGAGGATGTGGCGCAGCGTGGCCTCGGGCACCTGATGCTCGCGGCCCTCCAGGTCGTGCCAGACAGGCGCGAGGCCGGCGGCTGTCGCCAGCCGCCCCAGCAGGGCGGGATCGGCGGAGTCCGCGCGGCGTGGGCCTGCGGTGACCTCGGCCAGCAGCACCACCGAACGCGGTGCGAGCTCGCCGATCACGTCCGTCGCGGGCCGTGCGCTGTCGGCGATCAGCGTCCAGGCAAAGCCCCAGCGCGGCGAGGGCAGGCGCAGCGCGAGCGCGTGGTCGCCGCCGTTGCAGGCCAGCAGCACGCGGTCGCCCTCGGCGTAGAGCAGGGCGACGAGTCCCCGCGCGTGCTCCCATTCGGAGGGCTCTATGGCGCGGCCATCGGCGTGCAGCCAGGCGATGTCGGGCAGGCCCGTCTCGTCCACCGGGCCGCCGGTCAGGGCCACGGGTGCGTGCAGCGCCGGATGCGCGCGCCGCGCCGCGATCAGCTTCGCGGTGAAGTCCACCAGCCCCTGGTCCATCCCCGCCCAGTCGAACCACGAGGTCGCATTGTCCTGCGCATAGGGGTTGTTGTTGCCGCCCTGGCTGCGGCCAGCCTCGTCGCCCATGGAGATCATCGGCAGGCCGCGCGCGCTCAGCAGCGTCGCCAGCAGCGCCCGTACGTCGCCCTGGCGGCGGGCCTCGATGGCGGGATCGGCGGTGGGACCTTCGACGCCGTGATTCCAGGAGTTGTTCTGCCCGGATCCGTCGCGGTTCTCCTCGCCGTTCGCGAGGTTGTGCCGGTGCTCGTAGCTGACGAGGTCGCGCAGGGTAAAGCCGTCATGCGCGGTGACGTAGTTCAGGCTGTCTGCCACGCGCTCGGAAAAGATGTCGTCCGAGCCGGCGAGCCGCGTCCCCAGTGGGCCGAGCCGCCCGCCCTCCGCGCCGCGCCAGAAGCGGCGGACGTCGTCGCGGAACTTGTCGTTCCACTCCGGCCAGCCGTGGGGGAAATTGCCGAGCTGGTAGCCGTTCGGGCCGAGGTCCCAGGGCTCGGCGATGATGCGCCGCGTGCGCAGGATGGGATCCTGCCGCATGGCGGCGAGCAGCGGCGCATGCGGGTCGAAGCCGCCCGCCGCGGAGCGGCCAGGGATATCTCCCGTTCGTCCCAGCGTGGTGGCGAGGTCGAGGCGGAAGCCGTCCACGCCGGCCTGCTCGGCCCAGTGGCGCATGGCGTCCATGGCGAGGCGTAGTGGCCAGGGCTGGTCGAGGGCCATGGTGTTGCCGCAGCCGGTGTCGTCGACATAGCCGCCCTCGTGCAGCCGGTACCAGGCGCCGTTGCCGAGGCCGCGCAGGCTCAGCGTGGGCCCGAGCACGTCGCCCTCGCCGCTGTGGTTCAGCACGATGTCGAGGATCACGCCGATGCCGGCCGAGCGCAGGGCGCTCACCGCCGCGCGGACCTCCGCCATCCCGCCGGGCGCGAGGCGCGGGTCGGGCGCGAGCCAGCAGACCGTGTTGTAGCCCCAGTAGTTGGTCAGTCCGAGCGGGCCGAAATGCCGCTCGTCCACCCAGGCGGCGGTAGGCAGCAGCTCCACCTGGGTGACGCCGAGCCGCGTGAGGTGGGCGATGGCGGCCGGATGTGCGAGGCCGGCGAAGGTGCCGCGAAGGGCCTCGGGAATGTCGGGATGGCGTTGCGTGAAGCCGCGGACGTGCAGCTCGTAGAGGATGTCGGGACGGGCGGGCAGGGGATGCCAGTCCTGCGGCGGCAGGGGGGCCTGGACGATGGCGCGGACGAGATGCGGCCCGCTGTCGGCCGGGTCCGGGGCCTCGCTGGTGTCGAAGGCGGTGGGGTGGGTGTGCAGCTTGCCTTCCAGCGCGCGCGCCCAGGGATCGAGCAGGAGTTTCTGCGGATTGAAGCGGCGCTCCCAGGGTCCTTCGGCGCGCAGACCGTAGGAGGTGCCGGGCGGGATGCCGGGGATGTGTCCGTGGAAGACGTCGCCGCGTCGGTTCGGCACGGCATGGCGCCCGATCTCCTTTCCGTCTTCGAAGACGCAGAAGAAGAGCCGTGTCGCGCCCGGCGCCGGAATGGCGACGTCCACGCCGTTCCCGGCCGGCGTGACTCCCAGTGATGAGCCTGCTGGGGAGCGCGCGAGAGGGGCGCCGCGCCTCTTTCTCCCGTCTGTGTCAGGCACGCGCTGCCACCATCTTCCGAAACGCCGTCGCGTATTTCGCCGCCGATCGTTTCCAGGACACGTCCTGCGCCATGGCATTGGCCTGCACCCGCTGCATCAGTTCCGGCTCGCGGTACAGCGCGATCGCCCGTTCGATCGCTGCGGCTAGCATCTCCCGCGAGACCGGCGCGAAGTTGAATCCCGTGCCGACGCCCGAGGCCAGCGCCATCTCGTTCGCGTCGACCACGCTGTCCGCGAGGCCGCCCACATGCGCCACGACGGGTGGCGCGCCGTAGCGCAGCGCGCAGAGCTGGCCGAGGCCGCTGGGCTCGAAGCGCGAGGGCATCAGCATGAAGTCGGCACCGCCGTAGCAGAGGCGGGCGAATCCTTCGTCGAAGCCGATGAAGCTGCCGACGCGGCCGATCTGCGCGCCGGTCGCGCCGTGCACGCGCTCCTCCAGGGCGGGCTCGCCGCTGCCGAGGATGGCGAGCTGCCCGCCATGGTCGAGGATGGCGGGCAGGGCCTCGAGGATGAGGTCGACGCCCTTCTGCCAGGCGAGGCGGCCGATGAAGGCGAAGAGCGGCGCGTCCGGGTTGGAGGCGAGGCCCATGCGGGCCTGGAGCGCCTTCTTGTTCGCCGCCCTGTTGGCGACGGTCTTCGCCGTGAAGCGCATGGGCAGGTGGGCGTCGGCGGAAGGGTCCCACTCCGCGGTGTCGAGCCCGTTCAGAATCCCGCTGACGGCATTGCCCCGGCCGCGCAGCAGCCCGTCGAGCCCCATGCCCCATTGCGGCGTGCGGATCTCGGCCGCGTAGCCGGGCGAGACGGTCGAGACACGGTCGGCGAACCAGATGCCGGATTTGAGGTAGCCGACCATGCCGAAATACTCGAGGCCGGCGGTGGCGAAGGCCTCGGGCGGCAGGCCGAGCAGCCCGAACATGTTCGCCGGGAACTGTCCCTGGAAGGCGAGGTTGTGGATGGTGAAGAGCGTCGGCACCCTCGAGCCCGCGAAACGCAGATAGGCCGGCGCCAGCCCTGCCTGCCAGTCATGCGCGTGGACCGCATCGAAGCCGGCCATGCCGCCGACGCCCTGCGCCGCCTGCGCGGCCGCGCGGCCGAGGGCGGCGAAGCGCATGGCGTTGTCCGGCCAGTCACCGCCGGTGGGCGCCAGATAGGGCGAGCCGGAGCGGGCGAAGAAATGCGGGGCGTCGAGCACCAGCAGGTCGCGGCCCGCGGCCTTGGTGCGGACGAGGCGCGCGGGCGCGCCGAAGAAGTCCGCCACCGGCTCGCTCGCCTGCACGCTCGCCTGCACGGGGCCGAGCGCGGCCATGACCGCGGGGTAGCCGGGCAGCATCGTGGTGACCGCGACGCCCTCCGGCGCCAGCGCGCCGGGCAGGGCGCCCACCACGTCGGCGAGGCCGCCGGTCTTGATGAAGGGAAAGCCCTCGGAGGCGACGGCCAGCACCCGCAGCGGCGTGACCGGCCTGGCAGCGGCCCTCTTCGCGGTGCCGCTCATGCCAGGCGGTCGAGCATCGCCTGGGTAATGAGGCAGACCCCCTTCTCCGAGACGCGGAAGCGGCGGGCATCCTCCTCGGGATCCTCGCCGACCACCATGCCGTCGGGGATGCGCACGCCGCGATCGACGACAACCTTGGTCAGCCGTGCACCGCGCCCGACATTGACGTCGGGCAGCAGCACCGCGCCATCCACCCTGGAATAGGAGTGCAGGTGGACGCTCGTGAAGAGCAGTGAGCGGTGCGCCGAGGCGCCGGAGACGATGCAGCCGCCCGAGACCAGCGAGGAGATGGCCTCGCCGCGCCGGCCGATCTCGTCATGCACGAACTTCGCCGGCGGCACGACCTCGCCATAGGTCCAGATCGGCCAGGCCTTGTCGAAGAGATCCAGCGGCGGGATGATGTCGGTGAGGTCGATATTCGCCTCCCAATAGGCGTCGATCGTGCCGACATCGCGCCAGTAGGGCGCCTCCTCCTGGCTGGAGCGTACGCAGCTCCGCTCGAAGCGGTGGGCGGCCACGCGGCCGTTCTTCACCAGCCAGGGGATGATGTCCTTGCCGAAGTCGCGGCTGGAGTTCGGGTCCGCCGCGTCGCGCTTCAGCTGCTCGATGAGGAACTTCGTCTCGAAGACGTAGACGCCCATGGAGGCGAGGGCGAGATCCGGCCGGTCCGGGATGCCGGGCGGGTCCTTGGGCTTCTCGACGAAATCCACCACCCAGGCCTTGGAATCCACATGGATCACGCCGAAGCCGGTCGCCTCCATGCGCGGCACCGCCATGCAGGAGACGGTGCAGTCCGCGCCCTGCTCCACATGCTGCTGGAGCATGCGCTCGTAATCCATCTTGTAGATGTGGTCGCCGGCCAGGATGACCATGTGCTGCGGCGCCAGGTCCTCTATGATGTCGATGTTCTGGAACACCGCGTCCGCCGTGCCGAGGTACCAGGACTGCTCGGACACGCGCTGGCTGGCCGGTAGGATGTCGAAGCTCTCGTTCCGCTCGTGCCGGAGAAAATTCCAGCCGCGGTGGAGGTGGCGGATGAGGCTGTGCGCCTTGTACTGCGTCGCCACCGCCACGCGGCGGATGCCCGAGTTGATCGCGT
>JAQGHZ010000570.1 GCA_028291485.1 Rubritepida sp.
AATTGAAGTGCGATAGGTCTCCGGCAACAAGAATCGCAGGGGGAAAATCATGTCCACCAAGGTCACCAAGCGCGGCCTGCTCGGTTCCGGCCTCGCGCTCGGCGCAGTCCACGCGTCCGCCCAGACCGCTCCGACGATCCGGATCGGTGTGTTGAACGACCAGTCCAGCACCTATCGGGACAATGGCGGGCTGGGCTCGGTCGCCTGCGCCCGGCTGGCCATCTCGGAGATGGCGGGGCCGCTCGGCCTGAACGTCGAGATCGTCTCCGCCGACCACCAGAACAAGCCGGACGTGGCGGTGAGCATCGCGCGGCAGTGGCTGGACCAGGGTGTGGACGCGATCTGCGACCTTCAGAATTCCGCCATCGCGCTGGCCATCAACAACCTCATGCGCGAGCGCGACAAGGTGATCCTCGCCTTCAATGTCGGCACCGCCGAGCTGACCGGCGGCGCCTGCTCGCCGAACATCGTGCACTGGGCCTATGATTCGAACATGCTGGCGCGTGTCTCCACCACCCAGCTGGTGAGGGACGGCGGCGACACCTGGTTCTTCATCCGCGCGGACTACAGTTTCGGCCGCGCGCTGCAGGACGACGCGACCAACTTCATCAACCGGGCCGGCGGCCGGGTCCTCGGCAGCGTCGCGATGCCCTTCCCGAGCACCGATTTCGCCTCCGCCCTTCTTCAGGCGCAGTCCTCGCGGGCCAAGGTGATCGGCCTCGCCAATGGCGGCGACGACCTCGTGAACTCCGTGAAGCAGGCCGGCGAGTTCGGTATCGTCAGGCGTGGGCAGCGCCTCGCGGCGATGCTGATCTTCATCAACAACGTGGGCGCGATGGGGCTGAACTCGGCCCAGGGGCTGGTCCTGACCGAGACCTTCTACTGGGACCTCAACGACCGCACGCGCGCCTTCGCCCAGCGCGCCTTCGGGGCGGGGTTCGACCGGAGCAAGCGACCCAACATGGCCCAGGCGGCCGCCTATGCGGGCACGCAGCACTACCTCAAGGCGGTGGCCTCGGTCGGCGCGGCGGAGGCGAAGCGCAGCGGCTCGGCGGTCGTGGCCCGCATGAAGCAGATGCCGGTGGAAAGCGACGTCTACGATGGCGCGGCTTCGGTCCGGGCGGATGGGCGCACCATCACGCCGGCCTACCTCTTCGAGGTGAAGCGGCCGGAGGAAAGCCGGGGCGACTGGGACTTTTATAAGTTGCTCGCGACCGTGCCGGCCGACCAGGCTTGGCGCACGCTGGCGGAGAGCGGGTGCAGCCTGGTCCGCTAACCGCCCGACGCCTCGCTGCGCATGCGCTCGACCAGCGCATCGCTCGCATCGCGCATGTGCCGGCCGGCGATCTCGCCCGCCGCCTCCACGTCATGCGCGGCGATGGCGGCGATGAGCGCGCGGTGCTGCTCGGCGATCTGCCGGGCCCGCTCCGGCGAGTGGTTGTGCTTCCGCGTCAGCAGCCGCGTCACCACCGCGTGCTTGTCGATGATCTCCAGCGCGTCCTCATTGCCCGCCAGCCGGTAGATGCTGTTGTGGAAGCGCAAGTTCAGCCGGATGCGCTGCGCGATGCCGCGCGGCTCCAGGTGGCGCTCATAGGTATCCTCGATCGCCTCCAGCTCGGCCACGTCGCGCGGCGTGGCCACCGACGCGGCGCGCCGGGCGAAGAAGACCTCCAGGATCTCTCGGATGTCGTAGATGTTGCGCACGAAGCGCTCGTCCACCGCGCGCACCTCGGCGCCCTTGTGCGGAGAGATGCGCACCAGACCCTCGCCCTGGAGCTGCAGCAGCGCTTCGCGCACCGGCATCTGGCTGCTGTCGTATTGCCGGGCGAGCTCGACGATCTTGAGCCGCGCGCCCATGGGCAGACGGCCCTTGAGGATGTCCGCGCGCAGCCTCTCGCGGATGCGCTGGGCATGCGTTCCTCGTTCCGATTCGCCCATGCCGCCTCCTTACCGAAGAGCGGACATGGCGGAAATCAGGCTTTCGGGTCAATCGCCTCGGCGACCGCCTCCTTCTTCTCCGCCGGGAGAAGCTTCATCATCAGGATGAAGGCTGCCAGGGCGCAGCAGATGGCGTTGGTCGCGATCAGCGGCCATTGCCCGAGCAGCGCGCCATAGGTGAGCCAGAGCGCGAAACCCACGACGGTCAGCGCATAGGTGCCGGCCGAGATGCTCTTCGTGTCGCGCGTGCGGATGATCTTCCAGGCCTGGGGCGTGAAGCTCGCGACCGAGGCCGCCGTGGCTGCCGCCCCCACCAGAGTCGGGGCGTCCAGCGTCATGACCGGAAGCCGAAGAGCGCCGCATCCGGGTCCGGCAGTCCCAGACGCATCCGCTGCAACAACTGCGCCGCGATGGCGCTGAAGGTGATGCCGTTGCCGCCGCAGCCGACCACGGCGAAGCAACGCTCCGCGCCCGGTACGGGGCCGATCGCCGGCAGGCCGTAAGGGCTCTCGCCGAAGCACCCCGTCCAGACGAATTCCGGCTCCGTGTCGAGCTGCGGCAGCAGCGAGCCCAGCTTCTTCCGCAGCTTCTCGATCTTGCGCGGCAGCAGCCGGTCCCGGTGCTTGTCGTCGGAGAACTCCTCCTCCCGCCACCAGGCCCGCACGGGCTTCTCGCGGCCCATCCGCCGGATGAGCGTGGTCAGCGGCTGGTCGATCTCGAATTGCAGCAGCGCCGTCCTGGCCGCCGTCGAGCCCAGCGCCACGCCGCGCCGGTCGAAGGCCGCGACGCTCTTTCCCGCCTGCAGGGCCGCATCCGCCGCCAGCGCGCCGCTGACGTCGCAGCCGATCACGGCCACGTCAACCTCGATGTTTCGCTCCAGCGGCGGGAAGTGCGCGGGGGGTGGCACGCCATCCATCCAGACGGGCTGGCCGGTGCGGAGATCGCGCTTGGGGGTGGGATTTGCCATCGGCCCACCAAACGCCCCCCGTTGCGACAAGTTACGGAAACCATGCCGATCCCTGCCGCGTTCAGCGCTCCGCCATGATCCTTCCCGCCGCCTCGCCATGATCGACGCCGTGCTCGCCGGACTTCGCTATGTCTCGGACCAGGAGGGCGGAATCCGTCGTCTCGGCACGGGAAAGCGGTTCCGCTATGTCGGCCCGGATGGAAAGCCCCTGCGCGACGAAGCCGCGCTGGACCGCATCCGCAAGCTCGCCATCCCGCCCGCCTATACCGAGGTCTGGATCTGCGCCGATCCCGAGGGCCACATCCAGGCGGTGGGCCGCGATGCGCGTGGCCGCAAGCAATACCGCTATCACGCCCGCTGGCGCGAGATCCGCGATGGCAACAAATTCCAGCACCTCATCAACTTCGCGCGCGGGCTGCCCAAGCTACGCCAGCGTGTGGAAGCCGACATCGCGCGTCCGGGCCTGCCTCGGGAGAAGGTGCTGGCCACCGTCGTCTGGCTGCTGGAGGCCACGCTGGCCCGGGTCGGCAACGAGGAATACGCGCGCATCAACAAGAGCTTCGGCATCACCACCCTGCGCAACCGCCATGTCGACGTGAAGGGCGCTGAGATGCGCTTCCACTTCCGCGGCAAGGGTGGCAAGGACTGGCGGCTGCGCATCCAGGACCGCCGCATCGCCCGCATCCTCCGCACCTGCCAGGAGATGCCGGGCCAGGCGCTCTTCCAGTACCGCGATGAGGAGGGGGCGCTGCAATCCATCGGCTCGGCCGACGTGAACGCCTATCTGCGCGAGATCACCGGCGAGGAGATCACCGCCAAGGACTTCCGGACATGGGCGGGCACCGTGCTCTGCGCGCTGGAATTGGCCGGCATGCCGCCGGCGACCGGCGTCGGCATGGCCAAGGCGCAGATCCGCGAGGCGATCCTGCGGACGTCCACACGGCTCGGCAACACGCCGACCATCTGCCGGAAGTGCTACGTCCACCCGGCCGTCTTCGACAGCCATGCGGCCGGCTCGCTGGAGATCCGCCTGCGCAAGCCGGCGGGGAAGGGGCCCAGCCTGCGCCCCACCCTGCGTATCGAGGAGGCGGCCGTGCTCGCCTTCCTGCGGAAGGTCGCCGCCTGATCAGGCGGTGGTCGGGACCTCGGGCGTCGCGATCAGCACGAAGAGCCGGTGCGTCGCGATATCCACCTTGCGGCGGGTCTCGTCGCGCCAGGAGCGCAGCGCCGTCGCCTCGTCGTGATAGGGGCCGTGGAGCTCCTCGGTGCCGGCCTCCAGCACCTCGAAGGTGAAATCCGTGAAGATACCGCCCCAGACGACCCAGATCTTGCGTTCCGACATCCATCACCTCTTCGCTGCGCGCCCATATCCCACGGGAGCCGGCCGCAATCTAGCAGTCTGTCGGATTCACGTTGTGGGCGTGGCGATATGGGCGGTCTGCAAGCCTTCAAGCCTGCTTCAGGCGATGCAGCCTGCGGCAGTTGTAGGCGAGCGCCACCAGCCCCCATTCGGCGGCG
>JAQGHZ010000607.1 GCA_028291485.1 Rubritepida sp.
GCCCGTCCCCATCAACGGCCCGCGCACCGTCTCCATCACCGCGAAGAAGGGGTTCAGCGGCAGCCAGGCCGCCCAGCCCCGCACCAGCTCCGGCTTCCACATCACCGGCGTGACGAAGAAGGCGAGCTGCATGACCGAGGCCACGATGGGCGGGATGTCGCGGAAGCGCGCGCAGATCATGCCCAGCAGCAGCGAAGCCCAGAAGGCGTTCACCGCCAGCAGGGCGAGGCCGGGAATGGCGGCAAGAATCCCCCAGCCGGGCGCGATGCCGAAGACCGCGAAGACCACCAGGACCAGCGGAAGGTTGTGCGCCGCCACGACAGCGCTCCGGAGGACGGTGCGCAGCGCCTGCACGCTGTAGGGCAGCGGCATCTGCCGCAGGATGCCCTCGGCGCTGGTCAGCGTCGTGCAGGCATCGGCGGCGACCTGCGCGAGGATGTTCCAGACGATCAGGCTGACCGCGAGCCAGGGCAGGTAGTCGGCGACCGGCATGCGGAACAGCTTCGCGTAGAGGAAGCCCAGCGCCAGCAGCATCACGGCCGTGGAGACGGTCAGCCAGAGCGGGCCGAGGACGGAACCGCGATAACGCTGCGTGATGTCGCCGCGCGCCAGCGCCCAGGCGAGGCGCCAGCGCGCGAGCCCCTCCAGCAGGTCTTCGCGGCCGCGGGCCCGCCGCCGGGGCAGCGCGGCGTCGTAGGTGCGGATATGGCTCATCAGATCACCCCGATATCGTAGCGGGCGCGCTGCAGGCCGCGGAGCTGCGTGCCGCGCCCCCGCCGGCGGAAGCCTGCCATCACCTCGTCCAGCCTCTCCTCGAGGCCGCTGCGGCGCAGGCTCCATTCGAGCTCGGTGAGGCTGTAGCGGTCGCGCCAGACCAGGTCGCGCTTCAGCACGCGGATGCCGAGCAGCCGCGCATAGAGGAAGGGCGCGCAATGCGGCGGCGAGCGCTTCTGGCAGAGGGCGACGACCTCCATGACCAGGGTGTCCTGCGCGGCCTGCTGGCCCGGCCCCTTCACCGAGGCGCGCTCGACCAGCGGCTGCAGCGCGTCCCATTCGTCGCGCAGCTCCTCGGTCGCGTCGCCGCGCAGCGCCAGTAGCTCCTGCGGGTCCATGGGCAGCAGGGCCTGGGCCAGCGCCACGCCGGAGGCGATCACCTCGAAGCTGCGGCCGGCGTGCAGCAGGCAGCGCGAGAAGCCGATCTCGCCGCGCAGGATGCACCAGCGTCGGTTCGAGACCAGGAGGTAGCGGCGCCAGTAGTCCTGGACGATCCCGCTGCGCAGCACGTGCGACGAAACGGAGAAGAGGAAGGACTGGAAGTGGAACTGGTACTCCCGGTTCTCGAAGGTCGAGATCACGTCCGCACCACCAGCGGCGGGCAGCAGGCGCGCCAGCAGGCAGTCCAGCCCCTCGGCGTAGTAGAGGATGCTGTCATTGGCGAAGAGGACGCGCTGCGGGTCCTCCTGGGTCATGAGGTGCTGGTAGCCGTCGCGGAAGCCGCCGAAGTCGAAGCCCTGGTTGTCGCGGCGCATGAGGGCGGCACAGCGGTCGAGGATGCAGTCGGCGACCGGGCCCTCCGGCAGGGCATTGGCGACGAGGAGGACGTTGATGCCGCGGCGCGCCAAGGCATCGAGGAGGACGTCGAGGAACCAGGGCCAATCGTCCGGCTGCCAGACGACGAGCAAGGCCCAGTTGCGGCCGGCATGGCGCAGCCGCCCCTCGGTGACGTCGCGCACGTGGGGGCGTCGCTCCAGGCCGAGGCGCAGCCGCTGCAGCGTGACCGGCAGGAGGTAGAAGATCACGAGCAAGATAGCACGCCGCGCCATGTAGATCAGGCGCCAGAGGGACTTCAGCATGGCTGGCGGCCTGGGCTCGGAGGGATCGGGAGTTGGGGCATGGGGCGGCTCCGTTCGGCGATGCGGAGAAGCCTGGATATGTGGGAAAATTTCCCACGTACAGTGACGAACTGTGTTTGCGGGTGAATTCCCCACAATCAAAAGGGCGCGGTCACTCCGCGCGCAGGTTCGCCCGGCGCACAACCACGCCCCAACGTTCCCGCTCGGTGACGAGGAACTTCGCGAAATCGCCCGGCGTCGGACTGGTCTCGATCTCGACGCCGTTCTCGACCATCCGCGCGCGCACGCCGGCATCCTCCAGCGCGGCGTTCATCGCCGCATGCAGACGGGTGATCGGCTCCTGCGGCGTGCCGGCCGGCGCCAGCAGCCCGTACCATGTGGCGCTGTCGATCTCGGGAAAGCCCTGTTCCACCGAGGTCGAGAGGTCGGGCAGGATGGAGGCGCGCTGCCGTCCCGCGATGGCCAGCGCCCGCAGTCCCCCGCTGGACAGAAAGGGCAGGAAGGGCGCGGCGGCATTGGTGATCATCTGCACGCGGCCGGCGACGACGTCGGTCAGCGCGGGCGCGGTGCCGCGGTAGTGGATGAAGTCGATCGGGAAATCGAGCGTGAGCGCGATCATCGCGCCCAGCGCATGCGCGGTGGTGCCCGCACCCGGCGTGCCGAAGGTGATGGGCGCATGGGCGCGGGCGTAGTCGCGCAGCTCCGCGAGGTTGGTCACCGGCACCGAAGGGTTCACCGCAATGACGTTCGGCCCCGCGCCGACGCCGCCGATGGCGGCGAAACCGTTCACCACGTCGTAGGGCACGCGCGGCACGGTGAGGCTGGAGATGACGAAGCTGCCGCTGCCGGCGAGGAGGATCGTGTAGCCGTCGGGCTGCGCCTTCGCGACGACGTCGTTGCCGAGCAGGCCCCCTGCCCCGCCGCGGTTCTCGATGACGATCGGCTGGCCCAGCCGCGCCGCCATCGCCTCGGCGAGGATGCGGCCCACGATGTCGTTGCTGCCGCCGGCGGTGAAGGGGATGACAAGGCGGATCGAGCGCGCCGGAAAGCTCTGGGCCTGGGCCACGGCAGGCGTGGCCAGAAGCGCGAAAGCGGCGCGGCGCTTGATCATGGTCGTTCCATCCTTGGTTTGACCGGAAGATGGTTCCGCGTGGAGAGCCTGTCCAGAAGGCTCAGGCGCGCTTTTCCTGCGCGTTCCGGAGCAGCGCGAGGCCGCGATACACGCCGTGCACCATCTTGCTGTAGGGCAGGATCAGGAAGAGCCCGAGCACGAGGCCGAGATGGACGGCGAGCATCACGCCCATGGCGCCCGTGTGCCTGACAACGAGCAGCAACAGCCCCGTGACCGCGACCAGGAACAGCAGGCCAAGCATGGCGTATTCGCCGCCGAGCCAGCGCTTCGCGACGGGGCCCGGATCGGTGACGGTCTTCACCCAGAGCAGGCCCATCGTGCCGATGGCCAGCAGCACGCCGCCCCAGGTCCCGAGCTGCACGGGCAGGCTCAGGAAGGGGTGCGGCGACTTCCAGCCGAGGAAGTTGTGGTAGAAGGCGCCCACCGTCGTCGCCGCGAAGCAGAGCATGAAGCCGTAGAACATCGACTGGTGGAACCAGCGCCGCGTCTGCGCGAAGCTGTCGTCCAGGTCGTTGCAGCCATGCCCGCCGCCGCCGAGGTTGCGCAGCGTGAGGATGTCCACCGCCGCCGTCGCGACGGGCTGCGCGGTGATCGGCTTCTGGCCCTTCCCCGGCGCCGTGCCGCGCCAGTAGCGCACCGCGCCGATGGTCATCGCCGCGACGGCATAGCCGAAGGTGAGGGTCGCGAGGCCGGTCATCAGCCAATAGGGGATCACGCGGAAGAAGGCGCCGGCGCCGGTCTGCGCGGTGTAGAGGATCGCGGGATCCTGCAGCCCCATGGTCAGCAGCAGCACGAGCGTCACCGCCGCCACCGCCATCGCCGTCACGATGGTGCCGTTGCGCTCGAAGAGCCGCCCCATCGGCGCCGGCCACGCGTATTCCGCGTAGGATTCGTTGCGGATATCCGCGAAGGTCTCGGGGATGTTCACGCCGAAGGCATGCGGCGGCGCGTATTGGCAGGAGTGGTAGCAGCCCTTGCAGGAATGGCAGAGGTTCGCGAGATGCGTGAGGTCGCCCGTCGTGAACTCGCGCCGCAGCGTCATCGCGGGGAAGACCGCGCAATAGCCCTCGCAGTAGCGGCAGGC
>JAQGHZ010000572.1 GCA_028291485.1 Rubritepida sp.
CTAGGCTAAAGGCCGGTTTCGGTATCGGGGCGAGAGGATTCGAACCTCCGACCTCCTGCTCCCAAAGCAGGCGCACTACCAGGCTGTGCTACGCCCCGTCCGGCCCGGTGATAGGGGTAGCACGTCCTCACATCAAGCAGGAGGCAGCACCTTGCCCGGGTTCATCCGCCCGTCGGGGTCCAGCGCGGCCTTGATGGTCCGCATCAGATCCAGCGCCACGGGCGATTTCAGCATCCCCATGCTCGGCCGCTTGGACTGGCCGATGCCGTGCTCGGCCGAGAAGCTGCCGCCCAGCTCCACCGCGATCTCGCTCACCCTGGTCTCGAATTCCGGCGCGCGGGCGGCGAACTCGGCATGAGTCATGCCGATCGGCGCCTTCATGGAGAGGTGGATGTTGCCGTCGCCCAGATGCCCCACCGCCACCATCCGCCCTTCGGGCCAGCGCGTCGCGATCAGCGAGGCGCAGCGCTCCAGGAATTCCGGCACGGCCGAGACCGGCACGCAGGTGTCGGTCGGTAGGCCCGGCGCCTCGAGGCGCGAGGCCTCCGGAAAGGTCTCGCGGATGTTCCAGAGGTTCTGGCGCTGCGCCTCGCTTTCGCAGATCACCACGTCCTCGGCCTCGCCGGCCTCGATCCCGGCCATCAGCGCGGCCTCCAGCGCCTCGCGCACGGGGATGGCGGCGTGGGTGCTGGCGGCCTCGATGAGGACGTACCACTCCGTGCCGAGCGGCATCGGCTCACGGACATTGGTGCCGTATTTCAGCGTGATCTCGATGCAGTTGCGCTGGATCAGCTCGAAGGCGATGAGCTCCGCGCCACTCTCCTGGCAGCGGGCATAGAGGCGCAGCGCCTCCTGCGGCGTGCGCACGGCGGCCAGCGCCGTCTCGCGCCTGGCCAGCTTGGGGAAGAGCCGCAGCGAGGCCGCGGTGATGACGCCCAGCGTTCCCTCCGCGCCGATGAAGAGGTGCTTCAGCGCATAGCCGGAATTGTCCTTCCGCACGCGGCGCAGGTCGTCCAGCACGCGGCCGTCCGGCAGCACCACCTCGACGCCCAGCACGAGGTCGCGGGCATTGCCGTAGCGGATGGTGCTGATGCCGCCGGTGTTGGTGGAGAGCGCGCCGCCCACCATCGCGCTGCCCTGCGCGCCGAAATGCAATGGGAATAACCGGCCGGCCTCGGCGGCGGCGTTCTGCACCGCCTCGATGGTGCAGCCGGCCTCGGCCACGAGGGAGTTGTCGAGCGGGTCCACGGAGCGGAAGCGGTTCATGCGCTCCAGGCTCAGCACGACGCTGGCCGGCCCCTGCGCCATGGGCACCGCCGCGCCGCAGAGCGAGGTGCGGCCGCCGGCGGGCACCACGGCCAGGCCGAGTCCCGCGCAGGCGCGCAGCGCGGCGCTCACCTGCGCCGTGTCGGAGGGCTTGAGCACGGCGACCGGCGTGCCGCGATAAACGCCGCGCCAATCCACGGCATAGGGCGCGATCTCGGACTCGTCGCGGACGCAGCCGGCGGAACCGAGCGCTTGAGTGAGGGTATCGAGTGGGGACATGCGCCCATCGCAAACCGCGCCCCGTGCTGCGTCAAGGTGCCGCGTCAAGTTGCGGTGCAGCATCAGGCTTGGGTTGACCCTTGATGGCGCGGCGAGGACCATCGCCGAAAGCAGGTCATGGGAGCAGGCGGGTGGAAGAAACCGATGTGGTGGTGGTGGGCAGCGGCTCGGCCGGCAGCGCGCTGGCTGGGCGGCTCAGCGAGAACCCAGGGATCCGCGTGACGGTGCTCGAGGCCGGCGGCCGCGACCGCAATCCCTGGCTGCACGTGCCCATCGGCTACGCGAAGACCATGTATCACCCCACCATCAGCTGGAATTTCGCCACCCAGGCCGAGCCGGAGCTGGCGGGCCGTTCGGTCCCCTGGCCACGCGGGCGCGTGCTGGGCGGCTCCTCGGCGATCAACGGGCTCATCTACATCCGCGGCCAGGCGGAGGATTACGACCACTGGCGCCAGCTCGGCTGCACCGGCTGGGGCTTCGACGACTGCCTGCCCTACTTCAAGAAGGCCGAGCGGCAGGAGCGCGGCGCCGACGACCTCCACGGCGCCGACGGCCCCCTCTCCGTCACCGACCTGCGCGAGAAGGGCGTCCTGGAGCGCGCCTTCATCGATGCCGCCAAGGAGCTGGGCTTCCCGGAAAATCCCGACTTCAACGGCCCCGCGCAGGAGGGCGCCGGCTGGTACCAGGTGACCGTGCGCGACGGCTTCCGCTGCTCCGCCGCGACGGCCTATCTCAAGCCCGCGATGAAGCGGCCGAACCTGCGCGTCATCACCGACGCGCATGTGGAGCGCATCGTGATCGAGGACGGGCGCGCGACGGGCGTGGTCTATCGCGTCGGCAACGAGACCCGCACGCTGAAGGCGCAGCGCGAGGTGGTGCTGAGCTCGGGCGCCATCGGCAGCCCGCAGCTGATGATGCTCTCGGGCCTCGGGCCCGCGGAGCACCTGGCCGAGATGGGCATCGAGGTGAAGCGCGACATCCCCGGCGTGGGCCAGAACCTGCAGGACCACCTGCAGGCGCGGCTCATCTACCGCGCGAGCCAGCGCGTCACGGTCAACGAGCGCATGGGCTTCTTCGGCATGGCCATGATGGGCGCGCAATTCGCCGCGACCCGCCGCGGCCCCCTGAGCTTCGCGGCGGCCACCTCCGGCCTCTTCGCCCGCGTCCTGCCGCAAAGCGCCACGCCGGACGTGCAGTTCCACTTCATCCCCTGGAGCGCGGACAGCGTGAAGGAGGGGCTGCACAAATTCCCGGGCTTCACGGTGAGCGTCTGCCAGCTCCGACCCGAGAGCCGCGGCGAGATCAGGCTGGCCAGCACGGACCCGCTCGCCAAACCCAACATCCATGCGCGCTACCTGACCAGCGAGACGGACAAGCAGTGCATGGTGGAGGGCGTGAAGCTGGCCAAGCGCCTGGCCGAGACGAAGTCGCTCGGCCGCTTCATCACGGACCGCTACTCGCCGCCGGAGGGCGCGCCGGAGGACGACGCGGGCTGGCTCGACTTCGTGCGCCGGACGAGCGGGACCATCTATCACCCGACGGGCACCTGCCGGATGGGCGAGGACGACGCCGCCGTAGTGGACACGCAGCTGCGCGTGAACGGCGTGGGCAACCTGCGCGTGGCCGACGGCAGCATCATGCCGACGGTGGTGAGCGGGAACACGAACGCCGGCTGCATCATGATCGGCGAGCGCTGCGCAGAGTTCATGAAGCGGGTGGCCTAACCCGCCCTGATCAGGTCCACGAAGGCCCGCAGCCCCGCCGGCATCAGCCGCCGGCTGGGATAGTAGAGCACCGGCCCGGGAAAGGGCTCGCACCAGTCCTCCAGCACGGATTCCAGCGTGCCGGCCGCGAGGTCCGCCTCGCAGTATTCCAAGAAGAGCGCGGCGAGGCCGAAACCCTTCCGTACGGCCTGCAGGGCCACCACGGAATCGGTGGTCGCGAAGGGGCCGTGCGGCGCCACGCGCAGCATGGCATGGCCACGCTCGACAGCGAGCGGTGATCGCGATCAGGGGGCGGGAAACCGTCCCCTGAAATCCTTCACGACCTCTTCCAGCGGCAGGAACCGCACGCCCGGCTGGCGCATCATGTGGCCGATCAGCCGCTCGAGC
>JAQGHZ010000628.1 GCA_028291485.1 Rubritepida sp.
GCTGCTGGCCCTGGCGATGGGCGCGACCGGCCTGTTCTCCGGCCTGCTGGCGGGACTCTTCGGCGTGGGCGGCGGCATCGTGATCGTGCCCGTGCTCTTCTACATCCTCCCGCTCTTCGACGTGCCGACGGACACGCAGATGAAGGTCGCGGTCGCGACCTCGCTGGCCACCATCATCCCGACCTCGATCGTCTCGGCGCGCAAGCACTGGGCGAAGGGGGCGATCGACATGCCGCTGCTGAAGAGCCTGACGCCGGCGATGTTCGTGGGCGTGATCGTCGGCACCTATCTGACCGCGGTGCTGAAGGGGCCGGGCGTGACCCTGGTCTTCGCCTGCGTGGCGCTGCTGGTGGCCTTCAACATGGGCTTCACCGGCGTGGCCTTCCGGCTGCGCGACAGCATGCCGCTCGGCTGGGCGCGGCAGGCGATCGGCGGCGGCATCGGCGTGATCAGCGCCATCATGGGGATCGGCGGCGGCACGGTGGGCGTGCCGGTCCTCGGCATGTTCGGCACGCCGATTCGCGCGGCGGTGGCGACCGCCTCCACCTTCGGCATCGTGATCTCCATCCCGGCGACGATCGGGCTGATCCTGGCCGGGATCGGCGCCGAGGGGCGGCCGCCCTACTCGCTCGGCTGGGTGAACCTGGTGGGCTTCGCGCTGATCGTGCCCGGCTCCATCATCGCCACACCCTGGGGTGTCGCGCTGGCGCACAGCATCCGGCCGGAACTGCTGAAGCGGGCCTTCGCCGTGTTCCTCGCCATCACCAGCATCCGGATGTTTTATTCTTTGTTTGTCTGATGGGTAGGAGGAGATGCTCGCCCATTGTGCGAGGTCTCTAGCGCAACCCGGCCGGCGTCTCCGGCATGTCCATGAAGTTGGAGGCCGCCGCGGCGCGGGCAATCAGCGCGCGCAGGGCCGGGTTCTTCGCCCCCTCCAGATCGGTGAGGACGTCCATCGGGCAGAAGAACTCGTGCGCCTGGGCCGTCTGGCTCGACATGAAGCCGCGATAGTGGCGGTCCTGCAGGGCGAAGAGCACGCGCGCATCCCGGACGGGCAGGATCAGCGGCGCCTTCGGCTCCTTCTTCACCATCCGGATGAGACGCCAGCGGGGAATGTTGTTGCCGGGGATGCCCGGCTCCATCAGCCATTCGACGGGGCAGACCGCCAGCAGCGAGCCGGTGCTCGGGGCGAAACGCGAACGCTTGTCCAGCAGGTTCTGGTAGGTGCTGCAGGCCTCGATGCAGAGGACGTCCACATACGGCTCCTCGGCCTTCGTGCTGAAATGCAGGTAGAGCCCGTCCGGCAAGGTGCGGAGGCGGTGGGCGCCGGGAATCTTGAGGTAGGGCTGCGTGACCTTGCGCTCGAGGTCCGGTCGCGCGCGGAGCCAGGTGCCGGGTTGCTTGGCGGAGGGCTCGAGCCCGGGAGGGCGCTGCGGCCACTGCCCCAGGGTGCGCCGCACACGCTGATCCAGCTGGGCGCCAAGGGCGCGTCCCGTTTTTGCAACCACGATCAGTCTCCTAGACGGAAGCACAACTTATACGAGAATAATGACGTAACCTTTCGTGAGGGCAAGGGTTAATAGGCTTTTCCTCCCGTTTTACCCGAAGTTTTAGGGCTTTCATATATTGCCTAGGGGTATATATTCCGATTTCTCTCGTTAAATCCGTCCTGTAGCGATGATTTCTCATCTGACATGGAAGATTAACATCCCAAAATCACTCGGGATCGGGTGACAGAATGGGAAGGAATGCTGGGCAAACGTTACCCAAATCCTAACCTACCCAGCCTGTCCCGGTGCAGATCGCTTCCGTCAATAATGAGACGGCGCTTGCTAAAGTCGCGCCGCGTCCGTCACGAAAAAGCCCGCACTGGTCTGCTCGTTCCAGACTTCCGCGCGCAGCTGGCCGGTCAGCAGCAGCGGCCCGCCGCCCTGGGCCAGCAGCGCCTCGGCGAGCGGGCCTTCCTTGGCGCGGAAACAGATGGCCTTGAGCCGCCCGCCATCCTCACCCTCGAGGAAGGCGCGGATGGTGGCGCCCTCCTTCCCCACCCGGCCCGACTTCACCACGCGGGCGCGCGAGATGGCGAAGCAGGGCTCCTCGTTGCCCGAGCCGAAGGGCGCGAGCCGGGCGACGCTCTGCGCCAACTCCGTGGTGGCGCCGCGCACGGTGAGCGCGCCCTCCACCACCAGTTCGGCTGCGCCCGGCAGATCACGGGCGGCCGCGAGCCGTTCGTCCAGATGCGCGTGCAGCTCGGGCAGCCGCACGGCCTCGATGGTGAAGCCCGCCGCCATCGCGTGGCCGCCGCCGGCGACCAGCAGGCCCAGCTGTCGCGCCGCGATGATCGCGGCTCCCAGGTCCAGCCCCGGCACGGAACGCCCGGAGCCCTTGCCCATCCCGGCCTCGAAGCCCGCCACGCAGGCCGGGCGGTTGAAGCGCTCGCGCACGCGCCCCGCCACGATGCCGACGACGCCCGGATGCCAGCCCTCGTCCTGCAGCAGCAGGACGGCATGCCCCTGTTCGATCTGCGCCTCGGCCTGGCGCATGGCGGAGTCGAGCACGCCGGCCTCCACCTCCTGCCGCTTGCGGTTCACGGCGTCGAGGCGTTCGGCCATGCCGCGGGCCTCGATCGGATCCGTCTCCAGCAGCAGCCGCAGCCCGAGGTCGGGCGCGGCGATCCGCCCGCCCGCATTGATCCGCGGGCCGAGCACGAAGCCCAGCGTATGCGCCGAGGGCTCGTCGCGCACGGCGGAGATCTCCATCAGCGCGGCCAGCCCCGCCCGGCCCCGTCGCGCCATCACGCGCAGCCCCTGGACCACCAGCGCCCGGTTCACGCCGATCAGCGGCACCACGTCGCAGACCGTCGCCAGCGCGACGATATCCAGCAATTCCCGCAGGTCCGGCTCCGGGCGGGTGGCGAAGTGCCCGCGGCGGCGCAGCTCGCGCTGCATGGCGATGGCCGCCAGGAAAGCCACCCCCGCCGCGCAGAGCTGGCGCAGGCCGGAGGTGCAGTCGAGCCGGTTGGGATTCACCGCGGCCACGACGCGCGGCGCCGGCCCCTCGGCCTTGTGGTGGTCCAGCACCACGACATCCGCGAG
>JAQGHZ010000629.1 GCA_028291485.1 Rubritepida sp.
CTGGACCATGTAGCGGTCCTCCGTCATGACCGAGTTCCAGCAGGACACCTTGCCCATGCGCTCGACGAAGGAGCCGCCGTCACGCACGGTCCCGGCGCGCTCCATCACGCGGCCATCCGGCGCCAGGATATCGGCAGCGGCGGGCTTGCCCTCCATCCAGAAGTCCCACTCGGCCGGGGACATGTTGGCCCGCGCCGTCTCCAGCACCGCCGAGTAATAGCCCTGGCGATTGAGATAGGCGCCCGTCCAGCCGGAGAGATACCAGTTCAGGTACTCATAGGCCGCGTCCAGCTGCAGCCCCGAGACATGCCGCGCGATGCCGAGCCCGCCACCCCAGGCGCGATAACCCTCCTCCAGCGGCTGGTAGGTGCAGGCGATCCCCCGCGAGCGCACCGCCGCGACAGCCGGCGACCACATGGATTGGATCACCACCTCGCCCGAGGCCATGAGGTTCACGCTCTCGTCGAAGGTCTTCCAGAAGGCGCGGAAATGCCCCTGCCGCTTGAGGTCGATGAGGAAGGCCGTGGTGCGGTCGATCTCCGCCCGCGTCATGTTGCCCTTGTCGGCGTAGCGGAGCTGGCCCAGCGATTCCATCACCATCGCCGCATCCATGATGCCGATGCCCGGGATGTTCAGAATCGAGGCCTTGCCGCGGAAGGCGGGGTCCACGAGGTCCTTCCAGTTGCGGATCGGGCGGCCCACCAGGTCGGGGCGGATGCCCAGCGTGTCCGCGTTGTAGATGGTCGGGATCAGCGTCATCCAGTCGGTCTGCTGCGGCTGGAAGGCGGTCGCGAGCTTGTCGGCGACGAAGCCCACCGTGTGCGGCGCCGTGCCCTGCGTGATGGTGCTGGTCGGCGTCAGGCGACCGGTGGTGAAGATGGGAACGATCTTGTCGGCATTGGTGACGCGCTTGCGGTCGATCGCCTGCATCGTGCCGACGGGATAGACCTTCTTGATCGTCATGTACTCGATGTCGGCGATGTCGAAGCTGCGCGGCTGGGTCGCGGCGCGCTGGGCCAGCGCGTCGGTGTCCATCACCGTGAGCTGCAGCGTGATGCCGGTGTCCTTCTTGCACTGCTCGGCGATCGCGTTGAGGCCGGAGACGCCCGTTCCCGCCTGGCGCAGCGTGATGTTGCGGATGTTCTGGGCCCAGATGGTCGGGAAGCCCGTGATCGCCCCGGAACCAATGGCGGCGCCGGTCGCGGCGAGGGCCGTGCGGCGGGTGAGTGTCTTCGACATATCTCTCTCCTACAGGCGTTCAGGCCGCGAGCACGTGCTCGTCGGCCGGGCTCCAGGTCAGGGTGGCGGGCGCGCCGAGCGCGGGTGCGGTGGCGGTCTCGGGGAGGAGGGCTTCGGCCTCGGTGCCGTCGGCGGATACGACCACGACGCGCACGGCATTGCCCAGATATTCCAGCGCGCGGATGTGCCCGTCGAGGCGCGGCCCCTGCGTCGAGGCATCGAGGTGGCAGCGGTCGGTGCGCACGGAGATGGGCTGCCCCCCGCGCGTCAGCACATTATGCCCACCGATGAAGCGCGCCACGAAAGCCGAGACGGGGCGCAGGAAAATCTCGCGCGGCGGGGCGGCCTGCACGATGCGGCCGTGGTCCATCACGACAGCGAGATCGGCGAGCGCCATCGCCTCCTCCTGGCTGTGGGTGACGTGGATGAAGCTGATGCCGAGCTCGCGCTGGAGGCGCTTCAGCTCCTCGCGCATCTTCGCGCGCAGGAAGGGGTCGAGGGCGGAAAGAGGCTCGTCCAGCAGCAGCACGCGCGGCTCGGTGATCAGCGCGCGCGCCAGTGCCACGCGCTGCTGCGGGCCGCCCGAGAGCTGCGCCGGCAGCCGGCCGGCGAGATGGCCGAGCTGCACCAGCTCCAGGAACTTTTCCGCCTTTTCCAGCCGCTCGGCCTTCGCCACGCCGCGCATGCGCAGCCCGAAGGCGACGTTGTCGCGCGCCGAGAGATGCGGGAACAGCGCATAGCTCTGGAACATCATCGCCGTGCCGCGCTCGGCCGGCGGCAGCAGCGTCACGTTGCGCCCCGCGAGCAGCACGTCGCCCTCGGTCACCGTCTCGTGTCCGGCGATCATCCGCAGCGTGCTGGTCTTACCGCAGCCCGAAGGGCCGAGCAGGCAGGTGTAGGAGCCCTTGACGATCGCGAGGTCGATCGCATCCACCGCGATGGACGCGCCATAGCGCTTGGTCACGGCGACCAGCTCGACATCCTTCACGCGGTTTGGCCTCCCGGGGCGGTTCCGACCCAGGCTATCGGCGCCAAGGCGCTGACGACAATGGAGGATTTCATTCAGAAAGGGGCCAGCGGCACCCCACCTGCCGCACAAGGGCGCGTCGCGCCCAATTTCTGCGCAGTCCGGCATTCCGCCGGAACACCGCACGAAACGCGCGCCGCTGCGCAAGACCCCGCTGCAGGACCGGGCGGCCGGCTGCCCGGAAACGCGCCGCGGATGGGCGCGGATCCCTCACCCGGAGGGCCGGCCGAGGCTTTTCCTCATAAGGACCGCTCGCGGTCCGGCGTCCGCCATGCTTGCCTGCGGTTCATCGTTTGCAGGGAAGCCCAGATGCAGAGACGACCCCATCTCGGCGCGGCCGCCGCGCTGCAGATCGG
>JAQGHZ010000633.1 GCA_028291485.1 Rubritepida sp.
CGCCCGCACCCTGCCCAGCGCCCCTGTGGTCCGCTGGACCGACTGATTCTTATCCGCCCTCAGGCGCCGCCCACCGTGCGGCCGGATACCGCAAGGGCCTGTCGATTCCGGGGCGCGTCACTGCGCCTCATGCAGCCCGCATGCTGCCTAGGAAGCTGTCGACCTGGCCGCGCAGCCCCTCGGCCCTCAGCGCCAACTCGCCGGCCGCGCTGCGCACCTGGGCGGCCGCCGCGCCCGTCTGCGTCGCGACCTCCGTCAGCCCGCCGGCATTCTGGCTGACGTCGCGCGTGCCGGCCGCCGCCTCGGCCACGGCGCGGCCGATCTCCTGGGTCGCCGCCGCCTGCTGCTCCGCCGCCGAGGCCACGCCCGTCGCGATGCCGTTCAGCGTCTCGATGGTGCGCCCGATCCCCTTGATCGCCTCGACCGCCCGCGCCGTCTCGGACTGCATATGCGCGATCTGCTGGCCGATCTCGTCCGTCGCCTTGGCGGTCTGACCGGCCAGCGCCTTCACCTCGCTGGCGACGACGGCGAAGCCTTTGCCGTGCTCGCCGGCGCGCGCCGCCTCGATCGTGGCGTTGAGCGCCAGCAGATTGGTCTGGCTGGCGATGTCGCCGATCAGCCGGACGACATCGCCGATGCGTCCGCCCGCCTCGGCGAGCGCGCTCACCGCCTTGTTGGTCGCCTGGGCGTCCTCCGCGGCCTGGCGCGCGGCCGACGCGCTCTCCGCCACCTGCCGCGCCACCTCGGAGAAGGAGGCCGCGAGTTCCTCGGCGGAGGCCGCCACCGTCTGCACATTGGCACTCGCCTGCTCGGAGCCGGCGGCCAGCGAGCTCGCGCGCTCCACGCCGTCCTGCGCCGTGCCGGCCATGGCGGCGGCGATGGCGTCGAGCTCGGTGGAGGCGGAGGCGACCACGCGCAGCGCCTCGGCCGTCTCGGCCTCGAAGTCGCGGACCAGCGCGTCCACCCGCTCGGTCCGCGCCGTCTTGGCCTTGGCCTCCGCGGCGGCCTGCGCATCGGCCGCGCGCTTGGCGATCAGCGCCTCGCGGAAGCTGCGCAACGTGACGGCGATGCTGCCGAACTCGGTGTTCTCCGGCAGGGCCGGGACCTTCGCGTCCAGGTCGCCGCCCGCCATGGCACGCATGCAGCCGACGAGGCCCCCGATGTCCCGCCCGATGCCGCGGATGATCCACCAGGCCACGCCCGCGCCTAGCAGCACCGCGACGCCGAGGAAGCCGAGCACCAGCGCGACCGCCATGTCATAGGCCTGCCGGCCGGTCTCGCCGGCCGCCGCGCTGCCGTCGACATTGAGCTGCGTCAGCCGGTTGAGGGTGGTCCGCACCTCCAGGAAGGCCGGGATGGCGCGCTGCTCCAGCGACTGCCGGGCCTCGTCCGTCGCGTTGCGGCGCGAGAGCGCCAGCACCGCCTCGGCCTGGGTCGTGTAGGCCTCGAAGCGCTGCGCGAATTCCCGGGCGAGCTGCCGTTCCTCGGGCGAGGAGATCAACGGCTCGTAGACGCGCCGGGCCTCGGCGATACGGGTGGAGATCTGCGCCATGCGCTCCTCGATCCCGGTCATCGCGGCCGCCTCCGTGTTGAGCACGTGCAGCGCCAGGTAGAACCGGTGGTCGGCGACACCGGCATTGAGTGTGCCGAGGACGCGGACGCTGGGCAGCCAGCTCGTCTCGATGTCCACGGCCACGGCCCGCACCGTGCCCACCCGGTTCAGCGCGAAGACGCCGAGGGCCATAGTCAGCGCGATCAGCGCCGCGAAGGCCGCGATCAGCTTGGTCCGCACGGAGAGCCGCGCCAGGAAGCCATGCGCGGAAAGTTCCGGAAGCGGTTGATGGGCGGACATGAGGGGCCTCGTGCGTCATTGTGCAGACGCAACGTGGCCCCGGAATGCTGAAGGCTTTCTGAAGGCCTGCCAGGAATCAGCGTCGGTAGTCGGCGCCCTGCCGGTCGATGTGCCGCAGCAGCGCATCCCACTGCCGCACGCCGTATTCCGGCTGCTGGCGCATCGCGGATTGACGCTTCGCCGCGCGCTCCACGATATGCGGCTCGATGAGGACGGGCGGCTCGTCCATGCTGCGCGCGATCATCTCCACCTCGCAGGCGCGCTCCAGCATGTAGAGGCGGTAGAGGGTGGCCGGGATGGTCTTGCCGGCGGTGAGCAGGCCGTGATTCAGCAGCACGAGGCAGCCACCCTTCTGCGCGCTCTCGCCGAGGGCGATGCACTCTTCGACCGAGGTCGGCACGCCGTATTCGTGGTAGACCACATCGTCCAGCACATGCAGCGCGTCCTGGCTGATCGGGCGCAGGCCCTGGCGCAGCACCGAGACGCCGGCGCCGGCGCGGGTGTGCGAATGCATGATGCAGGCCACGTCCGGGCAGGCCTTGTAGACGCCGCTGTGGATGGTGAAGCCGGCCGCGTTGTACTTGGTGCCGCCGCCGAGCACCTGGCCTTCGAGATTCATCTTCACCAAGCTCGACGCGGTGATCTCGTCGAACATGTCGCCATAGTTGTTGATGAGGAAAGTGCCGGGCTCGTCGGGAACGCGCACGGTCATGTGCGTCTCGAGCAGGTCGGTCCAGCCGAGATGCTGGACGATGCGGTAGAGCGCGGCGAGATCGCAGCGCGCCTTCCACTCGGCGTCGCTCATGCTGGCGGGGGAGGGGTTCGCGGCAGCGGACATGGTTTTTCCCCTGGCTTGTCGATGTTTGGGGTCAGGCTAGGGCGCCGGGCCGGCGGCGTACAGGGCCGATACGGCCACGGCTCGCCACCTATGCGATGCGCCGCAGGGCCAGGAAGGCCATCGGCTCGCGGGCCTGGAGCAGCCAAGGGGCGCGGTCGATCGTGCCGATCAGCGTGGCGCCTGAGGTGTAGGCCAGATGCACGGCGAGGCCGTCGGCCGTGACGAAGCGGATCCTGCTGCCGGTGACGATGATGGACACGGGCGCACCGGCCCAATCCCCTTGCGCCGTCTCCTTTTCGGCTTCGACGGCGCTCACAGCCAGAAGCTGCCCCTCGACGCCGCCCTGCCACCGGCCGAGCAGCCAGTCCGAATTCGCGGGCGGGTCGTCTTGGCTCGCGCAGGCCGAAAGGGCGCCGGCGACGCCGGTCAGGATGCTTCTGCGAAACCACTGGTCCAT
>JAQGHZ010000643.1 GCA_028291485.1 Rubritepida sp.
CATCCATGGTCACGCGGCCGGAGGAGGGGTCGTAGAAGCGCAGCAGCAGCTGCAGCACGGTGGTCTTGCCGCCGCCCGAGGGGCCGACGAGGGCGACGGTCTCGCCGGGCTCCACGCTCAGGGAGAAATGGTCGAGGGCGGCCGCGTCGGGACGCGTGGGGTAGTGGAAGGCGACGTCCTCGAAGGCGAAGCGGCCCTGGGGCGGCGTCGGAAGCAAGGCGGGGCTGGGCGGCGCGGTGATGGAGGGCTTCGTCTCGATCACCTCGACGAGCCGGTCGGCCGCGGCGGCCGCGCGCTGGATCTCGCCCCAGAGCTCGCTCATGACAGCGCCGTTGTTGGCCAGCAGCACCGCGTAGAAGACGAAGGCCGAGAGCTCGCCGGCGGACATGCGGCCGGCGATGACGTCATGCCCGCCGATCCAGAGGCTCAGCGTGATGGCGCCGAAGCCGAGCAGCACCACGCTCAGGATCAGCACGGCACGCGAGGTGACGCGGCGGAGCGAGGCGGCGACGGATTCCTCCACCTGATCCGAATAGTGCCGGCGCTCGTTCGGCTCGTGGGTGAAGGCCTGCACTACGCGCAGCCCGTTCAGCGTCTCCTCGGCGGTGGCGGCGAGGTCGGCCACGCGCTCCTGCGCGGTGCGGGACAGGCGGCGCTCGCGCCGGCCGAAGAGCACCAGCGGCACGACGACAAAGGGCACGACGACGACGACCACGCCGGCAAGCTTGGGGCTCGTCGTCACCAGCATCGCCAGCGCGCCGATCGCGGTCAGGGCGGAGCGCAGCCCCATGGAGATGGCCGAGCCGATGAGCGCCTGCAGCAGCGCCACGTCGGCCGTCATGCGGCTCAGGATGTCGCCCGTGCGCGCGGTCTCGAAATAGGCGGGCGAGAGGCTCAGCACATGGTTGTAGACGGTGCGGCGCAGGTCGGCGCCCACGCGCTCGCCGAGCCAGGAGACGAGGTAGAATCGCGTGGAAGAGGTGAAGGCCAGCGCCGCCACGATGAGGAACATGAGCAGCGCGGAACGGTTCAGGCCCTCGGAACTGGCATCGGCGAAGCCGACGTCGATGAGCTGCCGCACGCCCTGGCCGATCAGCAGCAGCAGGGCGGCGGCGAGCAACAGGGCGGCCGCCGCGCCGATGGCGCGCCCGACATAGGGTTTCAGATAGGGAAGGATTAACCGCAGCGACGCGATGTTGCGGCTGCGGGTGGCGGGGACGTCGGCCATGCGTGGTCATCCTGTCATGGATGACGCGCGCGTGCATGGCGAAAGCTTGAAGACATGGAGGCCGTCCCGGTGGGCAGCCGGCGCGATCCGGCGGGTCTTTTCCGCCCTGGCGTCTTGCTTTGCATGCGATCGCATGACGTCGGCCGCCCCGTCTCCGGCTGCCCTCCGGACCGCCTCTCAGCCGTAGCGCGACACGGCGAGGTCGGCGGTCTCGATGTCGGGCGTGACGCCCGAGACGAGGTCGGCCAGCACGCGGCCCGAGCCGCAGGCCATGGTCCAGCCCAGCGTGCCGTGGCCCGTGTTGAGGAAGAGGTTCTGGTACTTCGTTGCCCCGATGATGGGCGTGCCGTCCGGCGTCATCGGGCGCAGGCCGGTCCAGAAGCTGGCCCGCGCGATGTCGCCGCCGTCGGGGAAGAGGTCGCCCACGGAATATTCCAGCGTGTCGCGCCGTGCCTGCCGCAGATGGAGCGAGAAGCCGGAAAGCTCCGCCGTGCCGCCCACGCGGATGCGGTCGCCGAGGCGGGTGATCGCGACCTTGTAGCTCTCGTCCATGACGGTGGAGACGGGCGCGGCCTCGGGGTTGGTGATGGGCACGGTGATGGAATAGCCCTTCACTGGATAGACCGGGATCGGGATGCCCAGCGGCCTCATCAACCCCGTGGAGAAGCTGCCCAGGGCGACGACGTAGCGGTCGGCGGTGAGCGTGCCCTGGTCGGTCTCCACGCCCGTGATCCGGCCGCCCTCGGCGAGGAGGCGGCGGATGGTCACGCCCTGGCGGAAGGTGACGCCGGCGGCGGCCGCGAGCTTCGCCAACTCCTGCGTGAAGACATGCGCGTCGCCGGTCTCGTCGCCGGGCAGGCGAAGTCCGCCGAGGTATTTCCCCGGCACGCGGGCCAAAGCCGGCTCTGCGCGCGCGCAGCCGGCCGCGTCGAGCAATTCGTAGGCCACGCCCTCCTTCTCGAGGACGGCCGTGTCGGCGCCCACGTGGTCGAGCTGCTTCTGGGTGCGGAAGAGCTGCAGCGTGCCCTGCATGCGCTGATCGTACTGGATGGCGGTCTCGGCGCGCAGCTCGCGCAGCATGTCGCGGCTGTATTCGGCGACGCGCACCATGCGGCCCTTGTTGGTGGCGTAGGCGGCCTCCGTGCAGTTGGCGAGCATCCGGACGAGCCAGGACCAGAAGGCGGGGTCGAATTGCGGCCAGACCACCAGCGGGCGGTGGCGCATCAGCAGCCACTTGATCGCCTTCACGGGGATGCCGGGGCCGGCCCAGGGCGCCGAATAGCCGGGCGAGACCTGGCCGGCATTGGCGAAGCTCGTCTCCATCCCCGGGGCGGGCTGGCGGTCCACGACCGTGACCTCGTGACCGGCCTTCGCCAGGTACCAGGCGCTGGTCACACCGACCACGCCGCTGCCCAGGACGAGGATGCGCATCAAGTCTCTCCGGAACGGGAATGAATCAGGATAGCCGGCGGCTCCTGCGCATTTGCGTGCGTACCGTGACAGGATCTGCGGTTGAGGGCGGTATCTTGCATGATTCTGTGAAGAGACCGCAGGATATGCAGATGCACGCGCTCGACGAGATCGACCTGGCCATGCTCCGCCAACTTCGCGCGGACGCGCGGATCACCAACGCCGCCCTGGCCGCGGCGGTCGGTCTCTCGCCCTCCGCCTGCCTGCGCCGGCTGCGGCTGATGGAGACCCGCGGCGTCATCCGCGGCTACACGGTCGTGCTGGAGGAGCAGGCCCAGCCCGGCCATGTCACCGTCATCGTGCAGATCACGCTCGACCGACAGACCGACCAGCATCTCAAGCGCTTCGAGGCCGCCGTGCGCCGCTGCCCCGAGGTGCGGCAATGCTTCCTCATGACCGGCATCGCCGACTACCTGCTGCATGTGGAGGCGCGCGACGCCGCCGATTACGAGCGCATCCACAAGGAGCAGCTCGGCCGCATGCCCGGCGTGGCCCGCATCCAGTCGAGCTTCGCGATCCGGGCGGTGATTCGCGGATAGAGCGCGATCGGCTGAGGCAGCTTGGCCGAAGCCGTGAATCGCCCTCTCGGCAGAGTCCGGCGCGATCGGCTGAGGCGGCTTGGCCGAAGCCGTGAATCGCTCTCTCGGCGAAGTCCGGCGCGATCGGCTGAGGCGGCTTGGCCGAAGCCGTGAATCGCCCTCTCGGCAAAGTCCGGCGCGATCGGCTGAGGCGGCTTGGTCGAGTCGCCCTCTCCCATAGGTCCGGTCGTTTTCCCTGGAATCCGGGGCCTTCGCAGATGCAGCATGCGCGAATGCACGATGCGATGCCCTCGCCTTCGCTTCTCGATGACCTGCTGGCCCGGCTGCATGCCGCGCGGCTGGCCTCCGCCCAGGATCCCTTCGGAGACCCGGTGCTCCTGCTGGCCCTGGCCATCAGCCGGCGGCTGGACGACGGCTCGCTGGACATGGACGGGCTGGAGGGGCTGGTCCAGGACCTTTCCGACGATGCCGCCGCCGGGCGGGCCAAGCGGCTGGCCGCCTATCTCGGCCACGTCCCCGGCACACCGCCGGCCGCGGCGCTGGAGGCCGTCGCCGCACGGCTGGTGCGGCCCGATCCGCTCGACAGCCCGGTTCCCTTCGCGGCGTTCAAATCCTCGGTGGAGCGCACGCGCTTCGCCGCCGTCTTCACCGCGCATCCGACCTTCTCGCTGCCATCAGCGACCGGCGCCAGACTCGCCGAGGCCGCCACTACGGGCGAGCCGCCGCCGCGCGGCATTCCGCACCGCCCCACGCCCGTGGATCTGCGGGAGGAATTCACCCAGGCCAATGCCGCCATCCTGCGCGGCCGCGACGCGCTGGACCGGCTGGCCGAGGCGCTGTTCGGCGCAGCGAAGGCGGTCTGGCCGGACCGCTGGCACACGGTCACGCCGCGCCCGGTCGTGCTGACCTCCTGGGTCGGCTACGACACGGATGGGCGCACCGATATCGGCTGGTGGGACACGCTGAAGCTGCGCCTCGACATGAAGCGCTACCAGCTCGAGCGGATGTCCGCCCAGTTGGAGCCGCTGGGCGAGGCCGCGGCGCCCATCCGCGCGCGCATCGCCACGGCCCTGGAGGCGGTGGCGGGCCAGGCCGCGGCCGTGCCGATCAAGCCCGATCCGGACTCCGTCCAGAAGCTCTCGGGCGAGATGGTCCTGCATCGCGAAGCGGCGATGACCGACCTTTCCGCCCTTCTGCCGCTCTTCGACGCCGCGTTGGCCGCCGCAACCGACGACGCGGTCCGGATGCAGCTCGCCGTCATCAGGGCGGGCTTCGCGGCGCATGGACTATCGCTCGCGCACACCCATTTCCGGCTGAACTCGGCGCAGCTGCACAATGCGCTGCGCCAGCGGCTGGACATCACCACCTCGCCGGACGACCTCTCCCTGCGCCGCGGCCTGCTGGGGCAGATCAACGCGGCACTGGCGGGTCTCCAGGTCCAGCCCGTGGATTTCGGCGGGCTCTTCGCCGAGCAGGCCTCGGCCGCCAAGCTCATGATGAGCATCGCGCAGATCGTGAAGCATGTGGACGGCTCCCTTCCCATCCGCTTCCTGATCGCGGAGACGGAGACGGGCTACACGCTGCTCGCCGCCCTCTGGCTCGCGAAGCATTTCGGCGTCGAGAAGCACATCGAGATCTCGCCGCTCTTCGAGACCGCGCCGGCGCTGGAGCGCGGCGAGCGCGTGCTGGACGAGGCGCTGCGCAGCCCGCATTTCCGCGACTACCTGCGCCAGCATGGCCGGCTCTGCCTGCAGTTCGGCTATTCGGACAGCGGCCGCTATGTCGGCCAGCTCGCCGCCTCCTACCTGGTGGAGCGCCTCAAGCTCCGCCTCGCCGAGCTGCTGAAGAAGCACGGCATGTCGGATGTCGAGCTCGTGCTCTTCGACACGCATGGCGAGAGCATCGGCCGCGGCGCGCATCCCAGGAGCCTGACCGACCGGCTGCACTACCTCTTCCCGCCGCAGGCCCGCTACAACCTCGCCAAAGCCGGCTTCGCGGTGCGCGAGGAATCCAGCTTCCAGGGCGGCGACGGCTACATGCTCTTCGGCACAGAGGCGCTGGCGCAATCCACCATCGCCCGTGTGGCCGAACATGCCTTCCGCCGCCCCCAGGACACGGGCGACCCCATCTACGCCGAGGCCGATTACGGCGCCGATTTCTTCGCCACCATCCGGCGCGAGTTCGGCAAGCTGGTCGAGGATCCGGGCTATGCCGCGCTGCTCGGCGGCTTCGGGCCGGGGCTGCTGGAGAAGACCGGCTCGCGCCCCTCGGCGCGGCAGTCGGACATGGGCGGGCCGGTGCGGATCACCCATCCCTCGCAGCTGCGTGCCATCCCGAACAACGCGATCCTGCATCAGGTGGGGTGGCTGGCGAATTCGCTGCACGGGCTGGGCCGCGCGGCGGCGGCGAACCCCGAGCTCTTCGCGGAATTGCGGGAAAAATCGCCGCGCTTCGCCCGCGCGCTGGCCATGGCGGCCCGTGGCGCCGAATGCTCGGACATCGGCGTGGTGCGCGCGGTGATCGGCACGCTCGACCCCGGCACCTGGCTCGACCGCGCGGCGGCCACGGCGCGGCCGGGCCGGGCGGATCAGCTTCTGGCCGTGGCGGCGCCGCTGGATGCCGTCGGCCTCCAGGCCCCGCTCTGGCGGATGTTCCGGCGCCTCCAGGCCGACCACCTCGCGCTCCGCGCCGCCTGGCCCGAACTGCCGACCATGCCCGAGCGGCTGGTGCTGCTGCACGCGCTGCGCCTGTCGCTCATCCACCGGCTCTGGCTGCTGGCGATCTCGATGCCGGAGTTCAGCCCGCGCCACGGCGCCACGCGGGATACCGTCATCCGCCGCATCTTCGCCCTCGACGTGGAGCCGGCCCTGGACCTGCTCGCCGAGATCTTCCCGGCGGCGCCCGACGCGGTCTCCGGCCTCGACTTCCACGAGCCCGCGGCGCGCGACAGCCGGACCAGCTACGCCCGCGAGCATGCGGAGATCTTCGAGCCGATGCGCCGGCTCTTCGCGCTGGTGCGGGGCTGTTCGGCGGCGGTCAGCGAGGAGGTGGGCGCCTTCGGTTGAGCGCGCTAGGCTCGGTCGCATGGAAACGCCAACGACGCTCTTCACCCAGATGCCGGCCGCGCTGCGGCGCCCCATCGTCACCGACTGGTCCCGCGCCAACAAGCGCGGCGATCCGGTGGATTGCTTCCTGGAAGGCCCCTGCTTCGACCCCGGGGGCCGGCTGCACGTCACCGATATTCCGCATGGCCGCATCTTCCGGCTGGATGCGCCCGGCGAATGGACCCTCGTCGCCGAATACGACGGCGAGCCCAACGGGCTGGCCCTGCATCCCGACGGCAAGCGCATGTTCATCGCCGACTACAAGCAGGGAATCCTCGCGCTCGACCTCGCCACCGGCGCGGTCACGCCCGCTTTGGCCCGCCGCAACAGCGAGCGCTTCAAGGGCCCCAACGACCTCGTCTTCGCACGCAACGGCGACCTCTACTTCACCGATCAGGGCCAGACCGGCCTGCAGGACCCCACGGGGCGCGTCTATCGCTGGCGCGCGAGCGGCGGCCTGGACATGCTCATCTCCAACGGGCCCAGCCCCAACGGCCTGGCCCTCTCGGCCGACGAGGAGGTGCTCTTCGTCGCCATGACGCGCGACAATTCCGTCTGGCGCGTGCCGCTACTGCCCGACGGCAGCACCACCAAGGTCGGCCGCTTCGCCAGCTTCCACGGCACGAGCGGGCCGGACGGCATGGCGATCGATGAGCAGGGCCGGCTGATGGTGTGCCACGCCTCGCTCGGCTGCGTCTTCGTGCTCAGCCACCAGGGCGAGGTGGTGACGCGGCTGAAATCCTGCCGCGGCGCGACGGTGACCAACATCGCGCTCCGGGGCGGGCAGGCCTTCGTCACGGAATCCTCGACGGGTGCCGTGATGGTCGCGGACTGGGTCTAGGGCGGATCGCCATTCAGCCTGCCGGGTCGTCTGGCGGCTCTTGTCCGCGCCAGCTAACGCCCGGTGCAGAATGTCGATTTTGCCTAATTGGTTCGCGCCATGGCCGGTGGGGCGGGGAAGGCGGGTGGAGTCACCGAGACAGGATCGAGCCCACTCCGCCGAATCACCTCGTGCGCCGCCGAGGAGGCGAAGAAGGCGATCAGCGCATGCGCCGATTGCGGCTGCTCCGAGCGCGTCGCGATGCCGGCCGAGAAGGTCGTCACGCGCTGGATGGGCGCGGGCAGGGGGCCGACGATCTCGATGCCGGGGATGGGCAGCAGCTCGCTCACCTGCTGGAAGCCGATCTCCAGCTCGCCGCGTGCCACCACGCTGCCCACGCGCTCGCTGAGGATGCGGCGCGTCTTGGGCAGCACCTGGTCGGCGATGCCGAGGCGCTGCAGCAGCTCGGTCGCGAAATAGACACCGCTGGCGCTGGCCGAGTAGCCGATGCTCCGGGCGTTCAGCATGCTCTGGCGAAATTCCTCCACCGTGCCGATGCGCGGATGCGGCGTGCCGGCGCGAACGGCCATGGCGATGCGCGATTCCACGAGGTCCACCTCGCTGCCGGCGCGGACCTGCCCGGCGCGGACCAGGGCGTCGAGCGCATCGCGGGCGAGGATCACCACGTCGGCCGGCTCGCCGCGCGCGAGGCGCTGCGGGATGGCGTCGGGGGCATTGCCCATGGAGGCGCCGTAGGCAGATTCGAGCTTGTGGCCGGTCACGGATTCGAAGCTCGGGCCGAGGATGCGGTAGGGCTCGGTGAAGGCGCCCGAGGTCATGACGTAGAGCGTCGTGCCGGCGGCGTGGACGAAGCGTGGGGCGGCCAGGAGGCCGGTGGCGAGCAGGAATTGGCGGCGAAGCATGGTCGTTCCTCCGTTGTTGTCTTCAGGGGGCTTTGCCCCCTCAAACTCCCCCAGCAGGAAACCCGTTTCCTGCACCTTCATCAGTCAAAGGGTCCGGGGCCCAAAGCCCTGGCGGCCCCTCTCAACCTACCCTTCGATCCGGATATTGGCGCGCTGAATCGCGTCCCGGAACGCCGCGCGCTGCCGGCTGACGTATTGCGCCATCGCCGCCGCCCCATGGTGCTGCGGCTCCAGCCCGGCATTGGCCATGCGCTCGCGCACTTCCCGCTGCTGCATCCCCCGGCCGATCTCCGTGTCGATCCGCTCGACCACCGGCGCCGGCATGCCGGCCGGGCCCATCAGTCCGATCCAGGCGCCGGCGTCGAACGACTCGCAGCCCGGCAGCCGTGCCAGCGGGGGCACCTCCGGCGCCAGCTCCGACCCGTCCTTCAGCGAGATGCCGAGCGCGCGGAGCTGGCCGCTGCGGATCAGCGGGCCGGTCCCCGCCAGCGTCTCCACCGAGAAATCCACATGGCCGCCGGCCACCGCCGTCAGGGCCGGGCCGCTGCCCGCGAAGGGCACATGGACCACCTCCAGCCCGGCGAGCGCGTGGAACCAGGCGGCGATGATATGCGCCGTCGCCCCGGTGCCCGAGGAGGAGAAGCTGTACTTGCCGGGATTGGCGCGGACCAGCGCCACGAACTCCGCCGCGTTCTGCGCCGGGAAGCTCGGCGGCACGACCAGCAGGTAGGAGGAGAGGCCGGTGATGCCGAGCCAGGTGAAGTCCTTCTCGGAATCGTAAGGCGTGCGCTGCACCAGGGGCGAGGTCACGATCGGCCCGGTGGAGCCGGCCAGCAGCGTGTAGCCGTCGGGCGGCGCCTTGGCGGCGAGGTCGGTGCCGATCATGCCGCCGGCGCCGGCGCGGTTCTCGGCGACGAAGGGCTGGCCGGTGGTCTCGGAGAGGCGCTGCATGACGATGCGCGCGGCGAGGTCGGTGGCCTGGCCCGGCGGCCAGGGGATCACCACGCG
>JAQGHZ010000648.1 GCA_028291485.1 Rubritepida sp.
AATTCCGCTCGACCCGGCCGGGCTTGTGCGTGGCGCCGCCTTCGCTCCACCAGAGCCCCTGGTCCAGGCGCCGCCGGTGACGACCCTGGTCTCCCCGCCCCCCATCCCGGTTGCCCCCGCAGTTCCCCCTCCTGCGGGGCGCGTCGTGCAGCCCCCCGCCGCAAATTCGGGCTCCGCCGCCCGATGCCGCTCCATCCTCAGCAGGGCGCAGATTGGCGAACCCCTGGCGGAAGCAGATCGAGCCTTCCTGAGAACCGACTGCAGAGGATGACAGCCGTCATGAAAAGATGCCTCGCCGCCTTCCTCCTGATCGCCGCCCTCATGGGCTGCGCCACTGAGGAGCAGCCGCCCACCGTCGCCGCGCCGCCAGTCCTTCCTCCCGTCCTGCCCTTCGACCAGGCGGTGGAGAATGCGGCCGTCGCCGTGCTCAGCGTCAACCACGCGGCCGTCAGCAGCACGCGCGTCATCGTGATCGACCCGCTGGTGGATGGCGTGACCGGCGAGCAATCGGTCGCGACGCGTCAAATCGGCGCACGCATCGCCGCCCTGGTGGGCCAGCGCTTCCCGAACTACCGCATAGAACCCTTCAGCGCGGCCAGTGTGGCGCAGCGCCCGCTGGTCATGGTGGGGACCTTCACCGCCGTGAACGCACAGAACCAGACCGCCGGCGAGCGCGCCGCCTATCGCTTCTGCCTGGTACTGGCCGATCTCGACAATGGCCGTGTCGCAGCCAAGAGCGTGTCGCGCGCCGAGCTCCAGGGTGTAGATGCCAGCCCCGCCGGGCTTTTCCGCCAGAGCCCCATCTGGTCCGAGGACCCGGCGACGCGCAGCTATGTGAACACCTGCCAGACGACCCGCGCGGGCGATCCCGTCCCGGCGCCCTACCTGGCGGGCATCGAGGCCGCGGCCTTGGTTCAGGAAGCCGCCGTCGAATTCGAGGCGGAGCGCTACCTCGCTGCGCTTGGCAAGTACCAGGCCGCCCGCCAGACCTCCGCGGGCGACCAGCTGCGCGTGCACAATGGCCTCTACCTCACCAACCGTCGCCTGCGGCGCGAGGCGGCGGCAAGCGAAGCCTTCGATCGGCTCGTGGATTACGGGCTGGAGCATCAGCGCCTGGCCGTGAAGCTGCTCTTCCGACCCGGCACTACAGCCTTCGCCGAGGGCCCCGATACGGTGGGCGAATATCCGCGCTGGCTGCGCAGCATCGCGCGTCAGGCGGGTGCACGCACCACCTGCCTCGAAGTGCGTGGCCATACCTCCTCCTCCGGCGCTACGGCGCTGAATGAGCGGCTTTCCGCACAACGCGCCGAGACGGTCCGCACCCTCCTCGTTGCCGAGAACCCCTCCCTGGGTTCGCGCGTGATCGCCACCGGCGCCGGCTCTCGCGAGGCACTCATCGGCACCGGGCGGGACGATCTCAGCGACCTGCTCGACCGACGTGTGGAGTTCCGTGTGGTAACGAACTGCGGCTGAACCAGTGGATGCGCCCGGCTGATCCGGACCAGCGCCTCATGGCTCAACGCCGTGGAGAGCTTCTTCTCGGCGGCTCAAGCGAGGGGTCTTCTGCTCGCTCGTCGACCTCCAGGCCGCCATCGCCCGCGGGAAGCAAATGTTGGAGTCACTCCACCAGGCGAAGACAACGGCAAGATCGAGCATGGATAGCTTGTAAGGCAAACCGCCCGTGGCGGATCTTGTAACGGATCCCGTGCCAGCCGCTTTCTGTAGCTCCGTCACGCCCCTCACCCGCGACTCTCTACCCAGTATAGATTTGGAAGGTGTTTGTAGTCAGGAGAATTTTTGGAGAATTTTTCAGTAAAATTTCTATCAGACCGAAATTTATTCCAAATTTCTGTGTGATCTCGTTCTGCCTCGACAATTTAGATGCTCCGGCCCACCTCCGGTTGTAGCATCTACTCGGACTGCGCCGGAGCGAATATGCAATGTGTGGATTGACCGGATTTTGGTCACCTGAAGGTCGGTTCGACGACGCGGCCGCTCTCGCGCTGGTTTCCAAAATGCGGGACCGTATTTCTCATCGCGGCCCGGACGACGCCGGAAACTGGCGTGACCCTGACGCCGGTGTAACCTTTGGCTTCCGCCGGCTTTCGATCATCGACCTTTCTCCCGCGGGCCACCAGCCGATGCTCTCGGCCGATGGCCGATACGTCGTGATGATGAACGGAGAGATCTACAACTTCGCCGACATGCGCGCGGAAATCGACGCCGCCAGGGGCGGGCACGCCTGGCGGGGGCATTCCGACACCGAGGTCCTGGTGGAAGCTATCGCGGCCTGGGGTGTCTCGGCCGCTATCGGGCGTGCCAACGGCATGTTCGCGCTCGCCATCTGGGACAGGCGAGACCGTGTCCTCTCGCTCGCGCGCGACCGCATCGGCAAGAAGCCGCTGTACTACGGCTGGGCGGGCCGAAGCTTCCTGTTCGGCTCGGAACTGAAGGCGCTTCGTGCCTTTCCCGGTTTCGATGACCGGATCTGTCCGGAGGCCCTCTCGGGATTCCTGCAAATAGGCTACGTCGCGGGCGGGCGCACCATCTTCTCCGCCATCTCGAAGCTGCCGGGCGGCCATGTATTGCACCTCGACGCCGAGAGTGCCGCGCGGCGGCTGACGCCGGCGCCGGTGCGGTACTGGGACCTGCACGGCATCGCCATGGCCGGGCTGGACGCTCAGGCCAGCGGTAAGGCCGCGCATCAGGATGAATTCGAGGCGCTGGTACAGGACGCAGTGGCCCGTCGCATGGTGGCGGATGTGCCCGTTGGGTCGTTCCTGTCAGGCGGCATCGATTCCAGCCTGGTCACCGCGGTGATGGCACAGGATCCGGCCCGTCCGGTGCACAGCTTCTCTATCGGCTTCAAGGTGCCGGAGTGGGACGAGGCACCGCATGCGCGCGCGGTCGCGGCATATCTCGGCACCCGGCATGATGAACTCTACGTCGGCGCGAACGAGATCCTGGATATGGTGCGGCGCGTCGCGGAGATCTGTGACGAGCCGTTGGCCGATGATTCCATTGTGCCCACGACGCTGCTCTGCCGCCTTGCCCGGCGCGGCGTGGTGGTGGCGCTTTCCGGCGATGGCGGCGACGAACTGTTCGGCGGCTATGCCCGCTATGCCGCGGTGGATGCCTGGCTGGCGCGCGCGGGGTCGTTGCCGCGGGTGGCGCGGTTGGCCGCCGGAATGGTTTCGGACGGCCTCGCGGGGCCGGTGGAACGGGCCGGCTATGTCCGGGGCGGAAGGCGCCTGCGGCTGCTGGGCAGCCTGATGACGTCAGGCGATGCCGACGAGGTCCATCGGATGCTGGTCTCGCAGACGCTGGATGCCAATGCACTGCTCGCCGACCCCGTCGACATGCCGCACCCGCTGGATCACCCCGCCTACACGCTGGGCCGCTCAACCCCGGTGGACCGCATGGGCTTCATGGACATGGCCTCCTACCTGACGGACGACATTCTCACCAAGGTCGATCGCGCCAGCATGTCGGCGTCGCTGGAGGTGCGCTGCCCGTTGCTCGACTACCGCGTCATCGAGATGTCCTGGCGTTTCCCGCCCGAGGCCAAGTATCGCGACGGCGAGGGAAAGCGGCCGCTGAGGACGATGCTGACGCGCTACGTGCCGCGCACTCTGACGGACCGCCCGAAGCGCGGCTTCGGTGCGCCGGTGGAGGTCTGGTTGCGACACGAGCTGCGTGACTGGGCCGAGACGCTGATGAGCGTGGAGGCGCTGGGTCGCCACGGGCTGCTGAACGTCGAGGCCTGCCGCCGACTCTGGACGGACTTCCAGCAGCGCGGCCATTCCTTCAACCGGGTCATCTGGAATCTGCTCATGTTCCAGGCGTGGCATGAGGCGCTGCGACAGGCGCCGGTTCCGGCCGCCGTCTGGGTCCCGCCTCCGCCACTCGTTCAAGATGCTGCTGAAGCTGCAAGGCATTCCGCTGCCAAGTGAAGCGTTCGGCGCAGGCACGCACCGCCGAGGGTGCCGGCGGGTCGGCCAGGATGGCGCGGATGGCGGCGGCGATGGCCGCAGGCGTGCGTTCCTGCAGAAGGCGGCCGGCCGCCGGATGGTCGATCGCCTCCGGCGCTCCATCGACATCCGGCGTCACCACCGGCGTGCCGCAGGCCATGGCCTCGATCCAGGCATTCGCCAGACCCTCGCTTTCGGACGCCAGGGCCATCACATCCGCCGCAGTCAGGATCCCCGGCAGTTGCGCATGCGGCAGGTTGCCCAATAGCCGCACCCGCCCTTCCAGTCCCCGGGCGCGGATCAGCGCCGTAAGCCGCGCCTGGTCCGGGCCGGCACCGGCCACGAGCAGAGTCACGCCAGGCAACTCGGCCATGGCCTCGATGACCAAGGCGTGCCCTTTACGGGGGATCAGCGCGCCGAGGCTGACCACCAGCGGGCCGGCCACTCCCAGCAGCGCCTTGCCCGCCTCTCGGTCCTCCGGGCGAAACCGGTCGAGATCGCAGCCGGTGTAATGTACGGCGATCTTCTCAGGGTCCATGCCCATCGCTGCCATGTCGCGGCAGAGCGATTTCGAGACGGCCAGCAGCCCGCCGGCCTGCGCGGCGGCTTCCAGGATCCGCCGTCGACAGCCGCGCCGGCTTCCCCAGTAATGGATATCCGCGCCGCGCGCCTTGATGGAAAAGGGCACGCCGAATTCCTCGCTCAACTGTGCGGCGGCGGGGCCGTCGGGGTAGAAGAACTGCGCATCGATCAGGTCGAAGTCGAAGCCTTCCTCCCGCCACCGCCTGATCGTGGCACGGGCCGCCTGGACCAGGAGCGCGGGGTTGAAGCGACCACTGAGTCCGGGAAGGACCCGCATCGGCGGACGTGAGACGCGCAGCCCCTTCCAGTTCTCCTCGCGCGGCAGGACCCGCAGCACGCGGTAGCGGGCATGCAGGCTGAGGGGGAACGGTGGCATCGGGATTGGGTTGATGACCCGGACCTCCACGCCTGGCCGCGCCGCCAAGGCCAAGATCTGGCTTTCCACGAACACGCCGAAGGTCGGCTGCTCGGCGTTGGGGAAGAGGGTGGAGAGGGTTAAGACGCGCAGCATGGGTCTTCGGCTCACCTGCAATCGGTCCGGACTCTTTAGCAGCCTGCTGAAAAGCTACCATCGTCGGATGGTGAGCGACGATTCATCGTCGCGATGGAAGCGGATCTCAACGGCAAGCCGCAGGCGTGGTCCATTTCGTCGCCGCCTCCCCAGGTGAAGTGGATGCCGTCGCTGCCGAAGATCAGCCCCCCACAGCAGCGCCGGCGTCCGGTAGCGCGGACGGGAGGGCCCGCAACTGTCAAACAATGCGGCTCCTTTCCAACCGGGAGCCGATCGGCGACAGCTTCGAGCAGCGCGTCCGGCTTCTGCAGCGATGTTGCCGTTCTCCTGCTGCTGATATGCAACCCCACCCTTCCAGGCACCGATCGCCTTGGCGCGCGCCGCCGTCCATGGTGAAAGCTTGCACGAGCATCCACTGCCGGTGCCGGATTTACTCTGGGGGCCTCGGCGTATCGCCCTTCAGGAACAGGATTAGGGGACGACGAAATGCAAACCGAGGACATCCAGGCGCGAATCGCCCGCTACATGCCCGACCTGATCGCGGTACGCCGCGACATCCATGCTCACCCCGAGCTTGGTATGGAGGAGACGCGCACTGCCGCCCTCGTTGCCGAGCGCCTGCGATCCTGGGGCCTGGAGACAACGGAGGGTGTTGGCCGCTTTGGGGTTGTGGGCACATTGAAGGGACGGCGTCCCGGCCAGGGGGCGATTGGTCTCCGGGCCGACATGGATGCGCTCGCGCTCACGGAGCAGACGGGCCTGCCCTATGGCTCCACGGTGCCCGGCCGCATGCATGCCTGCGGGCATGACGGCCACACGGCCATGCTGCTTGGCGCCGCGCAGATGCTGGCCGAGGATCCCGACTTTGCAGGCACCGTCCACTTCATCTTTCAGCCCGCCGAGGAAGGTCGTGGTGGCGCCCAGGCCATGCTGGAGGACCGACTCTTCGAGCGCTTCCCGTGCGATGCCGCCTACGGCATGCACAACATGCCCGGCATGCCGCTCGGACATTTCGCGCTGCGCAAGGGACCATTGATGGCCGGCTCCGGCCGCTGGGTCGTCACCTTCCGCGGTACGGGCGGGCATGGCGGAAATTCGCCGCATCTTGCGAATGACCTTGCGCTGGTACAGGCCGTCTTCGTACAGGCGCTACAGGGCATCGTCAGTCGCAACGTGCCTGCGCGTGAGAGCGTGGTGGTCAGCGTTGGCCATATTGCTGGCGGCTCCAAGGAGGCGCTCAACGTCATGCCGGCGGAACTTGTCGTCGGTGGGACGATGCGTGCCTTCAACGCCCCCATGCAGGCACTGGTCGAACGCCGAATCCGCGAACTTGCGGAACTCACCGCGGCCACTCAGGGCGCGACCGCAGAAGTGTCCCTTCGGT
>JAQGHZ010000668.1 GCA_028291485.1 Rubritepida sp.
CGGTTGCTCGGTCCGGGCGACAAGCTCGCCGATTACGCGGGCGAGTCCGGGCCCGCCGGGATGCCCGGCAAGCTCACCCACGCCATGGCCTTCGTGGAGGGCACGGACCTCCCGAGCCAGGAGACCGGCCGCGTCCAGAGCATCGAGGGGATCGCGCCGGACGCCTTCTCGAAGAACGTCGCCGAGGATCTCTCGGGTGGGCGGGACCTGCTGATCTTCATCCACGGCTTCGCCAACAGCTTCTCGGACGCGCTGACCCGCGCGGCCTTCAACCGCGTCTGGTTCTCGGAGGGCGGCGCCGACTGCACGGTCGTCGCCTTCTCCTGGCCCTCGGCGGGGGTGGTGCTGGACCCGGCGATGTTGCTGCCGGGGTTCCTCCTCGCGCCGATCAACCTGCTGCTGGACAAGCTGGAGGCCTCGCCGCTGGCCGGCGCCTATCTCGCCGACCAGGCGGCCGCCGACGCCTCGGCCGCCGACCTGACCAGCTTCCTGGACCGGCTGCGGCCCATCGCGCAAAAGGTGCGCGCGGGCGGCCGGCGCGTCTTCCTGCTCTGCCACAGCATGGGCAACCGGGCGATGGAGGGTACGCTGGCGAACTGGGCCAATATGGGCCTGCCCGCCGATATCCTCTTCGACGAGGCGATCAGCGCCTCCGCCGACACCGCCTTCCAGGCGAAGGCCGGCGGCGGCCCGGACTGGCTGATGCATCTGGGCAAGGTCTCGGAAGGCGTCAGCGTCTATTTCTCGCGCGCCGACATCATCCTGAAGCTGAGCAAGCGGGTGAACCACGTGCAGCGGCTCGGCGACAACGGCCCTGTCGATCTGGACCTCCCGGACCGCTACCCGATCTCGCGCTTCCGCTTCGTCGACTGCTCGGAGCTGAAGGATCGCGAGCCCGACGGCGGCATCGACAAGAGCCACCAGTTCTACCGGCGCCTGCCCAAGGTGCGCGACGACATCGGCAAGCTGCTCCAGGGCGTCGCGGCGGTGGGGCACCTCAAGCTGACATAGGCCTTGCAGCGGCGTCATGCGGCCAGCAAGCTGACGCATGCACCGCCGCACCCTGCTTCTCTCCGCCCTTGCCCTCGCTCTCGCCTCTCCCGCACTCGCCCAGGTCGAGCGGCCGGTGCGCATCATCGTCCCCTTTGCGGCGGGCACCTCGTCGGACGTGCAGGCGCGGCTGCTGGCGCTGCACATGGCCCCGTTTCTGCCGCAGCCCGTGCTGGTGGAGAACCGCGCCGGCGCAGGCGGCTCTGTCGGCGCCGAGGTCGTGGCCCGCGCCACGGACGGCCACACGATCCTGCTCGGCTCCAACGGCCCGCTGGTGAACAACCCCATCCTGCAGCCGCGCATGCCCTACGAATCGCCGGGCGATTTCGCGCCGATCGGCATGGTCAGCCGCAGCCCGCTCACGCTGACCGTGCGCGCGGAAAGCCCGATCCGCGATGTGGCGCAATATATCGATGTCTCCAGGGCCGAGGGGATGAGCATCGGCTCGTCCGGCCAGGGCAGCGCGACGCATTTCCTCATCGAGCAGCTCATGGCGGCCTCGGGCGTCCGGCTGACGCATGTGCCCTATCGCGGGTCCAGCCTCTCCGTGCCCGACACGCTGGCCGGCAATGTGGGCAGCGTGATGGGCGAGATCTCCACGGTCTTCCCGCTCTGGCGCGAGAGCCGGCTGCGCGTGCTGGCCACCACCGGCCCGCGGCGCTCGGTGCTGATGCCGGAGGTGCCGACGCTGATCGAATCCGGTTTCCCGGGTCTGACAGGCGGGAGCTGGGCCGCGCTGGTGGCGCCCTCCGGCATGCCGGCCGCGACCCAGGCGGCGCTCACCGCCGCGCTGCTGCGGGCGATGGAGACGCCGGCCTACCTCGCCCGCCAGCGCGAGCTCGGCGCGGACGTGGTCCCGGCCGAGGAACGTGGCCCCGCCGCGCTGACGGCGTTGTGGGCTGCCGACATGGCGCGCACCCGTGCCACGGCGCAGGCCGCGAACATTCGCCCAGAGTAGCTTTGGCCCCGACCGCACCAGGCCACTTCGCCTGATGCGTGACCCGGCCGCCGGCTAGCTGCCGACCTTCAGAGTGCTCGTCAGGCCGCGCAGACAGGCGAGGATGCTCAGCGGCGTGATCTTGCCGGTGCGGGGGTTCTCCACGCTCGGCACGTTCTCGATGGTCATGGTCAGCCGCACCTCGTCCGCCTCGACGCGGATCGTGTGCGTGTTGCGCGTGACGCCGGGGTCGGCCCAGATCTCGACCATCGTGCGCTCGGGGCCGATGCCGGCCAGCGCCAGGGCGGCGGCCACGTTGACGTTCGCGGGGAAGCCCTGCGCCGCATCGAAGGCATTGCCCACGAAGACGCGCACCGGCTTGTCGACGGCGGTCAGGTCGATCTTGTTCAGCTCGAGATAGGGCGCGCCCGCCAGGCCGCCGGGCGGCTTGCGCGTCTCGATCGTCACGGTCGAGACCGTGCCCTCCGCCGCCGCGCGCACGGCATCGAGGCCGAGCAGCGCGCCAGTCGGCACGATGATCCGCGCGCCTGTCTGCCTGGCCCGCTCCACGAGGTGCATGCGCGGCAGCAGCGCGCCGACCGAGCTCGGCACGAAGATGCGGCCGCGCTCGATCGCTGATGTCGCGACCTCCTCGAAGACCGCGGCCGGCGCGGCCTCGACGACGATGTCCGCATGCTCGGCGAGCTCGGCCAGCCCGGTGATCGCCGGCCTGACCTTGAAGCCCGCGACATTCGCCGCGGCCTTCGCCTGGTCCTTCGCGCTGACGGCGACGAGCCGCAGCCCATCCACGCCCTGGTCGAGCGCGCGGGCCAGATGCAGCCCGATCGCGCCGAGGCCGGCGATGCCGACCGTGAGTTCCTTTGCCATCCCGGCGGGATAGCAGAAGGCTACTCCTCCTTGAAGCCGTACTCGGGGATGCCCTGCTCGGCGCCGTAGTATTTGTAGGGCAGGAATTTCCCGGACATCGAGATCTTCACCCGGTCGCCCTTGGCGTGCGGCATCCGCTCGAAATCGAAGTCGAAGTCGATGGCGGACATGATGCCGTCGCCGAACTCCTCCTCGATCAGGGCCTTCCAGGCCGGGCCGTTGACCATGACCAGCTCGTAGAAGCGGTAGATCAACGGGTCGGTCGGCGGCATCGGCGTGCCGCGCGTCGGCACCTCGTTGAGCATGGCCTCCTCGGCCTTGCTCAGCCCGAACAGCTCGGCCGCCTTGGCGGCCTGCGGCTTCACCAGCTTCATCTGGCCGAGCAGCGCGCCGGTGATCAGCATCGGCGACATGCCGCCGATCTCGGCGCAGATGTATTTCCAGGTCCATCCGTTCTCGCGCTTGATGTCCAGAATCTTCTCGGTCAGCTCAGTCCGTTTCATGCCGGGCTCCGGGTTGCACGCCGATTTCAAGGAGCAAGCGCCGCAAGGCCGGCGGCGGCCTCGGGCTCAGGCGCGCCGGGTCGACGACAGCGCCAGCGCATACATCTCGTATTCCACGCGCACCGTGATGATGTGATCGCGCATCGCGCGCATGGCGCCATCGCGATCGCCGCGCATGATGGCTGTCACGACCAGATCGTGCTCCATATGCGACTTGGCGAGCCGGCCGAGATTGCGGAACTGGGCACGCCGAAACGGCTGCACCCGCACGCGGGTCGCGGCCGTGATCTCGGCCAGATAGGAGTTGTGGGCGCCCGCATAGATGGTCGAATGAAAGGCCTCGTTGATCTCGTGATAGCGCTGCGGATCGCCGCTCTGGATCATGGCGCGCAGCTCCTCGTGCGC
>JAQGHZ010000682.1 GCA_028291485.1 Rubritepida sp.
AGGACGCGGAGAGGTCCCAACCGATGCCACGCGCCAGGTGTTTCACCTCCGCAGCAGGGGTGGCTCATGGCGCGGATCTCGAAAACCTTTGGACTGATGCGGCGCATGCTCCGCCTGCAGGCGTCGACGTTCAAGCTGGCCTCACGACCTCGGCGAGCCGTGTCCAAGCCTGCCATCGAGGCGCCGATTCCTGTCGATCGCGTGACCGAATTGCGTCGGTTCGGCACCAATCCGGGAGCGTTGCGCATGTTCGTCTACATGCCGCCGCGAATGGCAGAAGGTGCGCCTCTGGTCGTCTTGCTCCACGGTTGCCGGCAGGATGCCGGCCAGTTCGCCAGGGACACGGGATGGATCGCCTGGGCGAAGCAGCAGGCCATCCCACTGCTTCTGCCGGAGCAGGTGGCGGCCAACAACAGGCAGCGCTGCTTCAACTGGTATCGTCCTGGCGATGTCGGGCGCAGCGGCGAGGCCTTGTCCATCCGGCAGATGATCCGCGAGGCCGTGAAGCGGTTCCGTTGCGACCGCCGGCGCATCTTCATCGTCGGCCTGTCCGCGGGCGGCGCGATGTCCGGTGCCCTGCTCGCGGCCTATCCCACCGTCTTCGCAGGCGGGGCGATCGTGGCCGGCATGCCTGTGGGCGCCGCGAGCGGCTCTCTCATGGCGCTCCATCGCATGCATCGTGCCGATCCCCGGGGGAGCCGGGGCGCGCTCGTCGCCGCCGTGCAGGCCGCTTCGCCCGACCGCAAAGGACGCCAGCTGCCGCGGATTTCCCTCTGGCAGGGCGGTTCGGATCGGACCGTGGATCCTGCCAATGCCGAACTGCTCGCAGCCCAGTGGAGCGGAGCGCATCGGCTGGACGCGGAGCCCTCGTCGGATTCCGAGCCTGCTCCGGGGGTCAGGCGCCGGGCATGGGGCTCCCGGTCCCGTGACCGCGTCGAAGTGTGGACATTGGCTGCCGCTGCACACGGCTATCCGATCGCGGCCGCGACGGACGGTGGCCGGCCCGGCCCCTGGGTGCTGGAAGCAGGCGTCTCGGCGACGCGCCACATCGCGGAGTTCTGGGGCCTCGGAGGTTAAGCCCGCGTCAGATCCCCATCTCCGGCAGCGTCTTCAGCTCCACGCCCGCCTCCAGCAGCGCCTTCCGCACGGCGCTGCCGACCAGCTCGGCCGTCGGCTCGTCCGCGTGCAGGCACATGGAATGCACCTCGACCGGAATGCGCTTGCCGCCGCGGGTGAGGATCACCTTGTCGACCACCATCGCCACTGCCTGGCGGGCCGCCACCGCGGGGTCCTTGTGCACGGCATCCGCGTTGAAGCGCGAGGTGATGTTGCCGTCGTCGTCGTACATGCGGTCGATATACCCTTCGACCGCGAAGCGCAGGCCATGCGCGTGCGCCGCCTTCTCGATATGGGAATGCGCGAGCCCGACATAGATCAGCTCGCGGTCCACGCCCTTCACGCCACGCGCCATCGCATCCGCCACATCCGGGTCGACGATGCCGACGTTGTGCAGCGCGCCGTGCGGCTTCACGTGGGTCACCCTGGCGCCGTGCATGGCCGCGATGCCCATGAGCGCGCCGATCTGGTAGGCGACCATGTATTCGATGTCGCGCGAGTTCATCTTCATCGCGCGGCGGCCGAAGCCCCAGATGTCGTTGTAGCCGGGATGCGCGCCGATCGAGACGCCGTTTTGCAGCGCCAGCGCGACCGTCTCGTGCATCACGGTGGGGTCGCCCGCGCTCATGCCGCAGGCGATGTTGGCCGAGTTGATCAGCGGCATGACGGCCGGGTCGTTGCCCTTGTGCCAGGCGCCGAAGCTCTCGCCGATATCGGCGTTGATGTTCACTGCAGGCAAAGCGTGTCTCCTGATCAGGCGGCCTGGCGGGTCAGCGCCGCGGCGATGTGCTCGGCCGGGTAGGCGCCGCTGAACAGCACGCGCCCGTCGAGGGCGAAGCTCGGCACGCCGGAGATGCCGATCTTGCGGAAATAGGCGTCCTCGGCGAGGACCTCCTCGGCAAGCTCGTCGCTCGCCAGGAAGGCGGCGGCGTCGAGGCCGAGCGTGGCGGCCACATCGGCCAGCATGGCGAGATCGCCGATATCCTTGCCGTCGTGGAAATAGGCGCGGAACAGCGCCTCGGCCATCTCGTGCTGGCCCAGCCCGGTCGATTGGCTTCCGGTCGATTGGCTCCCGGTTGATTGGCTTCCGGACCATTGCAGCAGCCGGTGCACGTTGACGGTGTTGGGCGTGCGCAGCATCCGATCGTGCCGGAACTCTATGCCGACCTTGCGCCCGGCCTCCGCGACATTCGCATCCAGCTCCGCGCCGCGCGTGACGCTGCCGAACTTCTGCGCGCGATAGGCGGCGCGCTCCACGCCCTCGGGCGGCATGTCCGGGTTGAGCTGGAAGGGGCGCCAGTGGACGCTGAACCCGGCCGCGGCGGGGCCGAGCAGGGCCAGGGCGGCATCCAGATTGGTCTTGCCGATCCAGCACCAGGGGCAGATGGCGTCGGAGATGACGTCGATGCGGCGTGAGGGTTCCATGGCCCGCTCCTTGTCCTGTGTGCCACTCTGCGCCATTCGGGGAACCGAGGGTAGCGGGGGTGCCGGTGCGGACTCAGGTCGGGATTATCGGGGCGGGACCGGCGGGGCTCCTGCTCGCGCATCTGCTGCACCGCGCCGGCATCGACAGCGTCGTGCTGGAAGACCGCTCGCGCCCCCACATCGAAGGCCGCATTCGCGCGGGGCTGCTGGAGCAGGGCAGCGTGGACACGCTGGTCGAGGCCGGGCTGGGCGCGCGGCTGCTGCGCGAGGGCCTGGCGCATGACGGGCTGGAGCTGCGCTTCGAAGGCCAGTCCCACCGCATCGACCTGCTCGGGCTGACCGGCAGGCGCATCACCATCTACGGCCAGCAGGAGGCGGTGAAGGACATGGTCGCCGCCCGGCTGGAGACCGGCCGGCCCCTGCACTTCGAGGTGGAGGAGGTGGCGCTGCACGACATCGCCACCGACCATCCGCGCCTCACCTGGACGAAGGACGGCACGGCGCACGAGCTGCATTGCGACGTCATCGCCGGCTGCGACGGCTTCCACGGCCCCTCGCGCGAGGCCATGCCGCCGGAGGTGCTGCGCGTCTACGAGCGCGTCTATCCCTTCGCCTGGCTCGGCATCCTGGCCGAGGCGCCGCCCATCAGCCATGAGCTGATCTACGCGCGCCATGCCGACGGCTTCGCCCTGGCCACCATGCGCAGCAAGATCCTCTCGCGCCTCTACCTGCAATGCGCCCCCGAAGAGGACCTCGCCCTCTGGCCGGACGCGCGCATCTGGGAGGCGCTGCAGACGCGCCTTGGCGTGGTGAACACCGGGAAGATCATCCGGAAGGGCGTCACCGGGATGCGCAGCTTCGTGGCCGAGCCCATGCGCCATGGCCGCCTCTTCCTGACCGGCGACGCCGCGCATATCGTCCCGCCGACCGGCGCCAAGGGCATGAACCTCGCCGTGGCCGACGTGCGCGTGCTGGCGGCGGCGCTGGCCGCCTTCTTCCGCACCGGCGACACCGCCCTGATGGACCGCTACAGCGAGATCTGCCTCAAGCGTGTCTGGAAGGTGCAGCGCTTCTCCTGGTGGATGACCTCGATGCTCCACCGCTACAGCGGCGACGACCCCTTCGAGCACCGCGTGCAGGTCGCCGAGCTCGATACCCTGGTTCACTCCGAGGCCGCGCGAACGGCGCTGGCCGAGCAATATGTGGGACTGCCCTATGACATCTGACCGCCTGAAACTCGGCATCATCGGCCTCGGCATCATGGGCGAGCGGCTCATGCGCGCGGCGCTGGCGCATCGGGGCACCGAGGTCGTGGCCGTATGGGATCCGTCGCCCGCGGCGGTGGAGCGGCTGGCCGGCATCACCGGCGACCTCACGATGAGCGGCTCGGTGGAGCAGGTCATCGCCGCGGCCGATGCGATCTACGTCGCCTCGCCGCCGGACTCGCACATCGCCCTGGGCAAGGCCGCGCTGGCTGCGGGGAAGGCGCTCTTCCTGGAGAAGCCGCTGGCCTCCGACGTCCCCGCCGCGCGCGACTTCGTGGCCGGCGCCCAGGGACAGCGCACCGCGGTGAATTTTCCGATGGCCTCCTCGCCCACCATCGCGCAGCTGCGCCGCTGGCGCCCCGAGATCGGCCGGATCGAGCGCATCGAGATCAAGGCCGAGTTCGCCGGCTGGCCGCGCGGCTGGCAGAAGGGCGCGGCCTCCTGGCTCTCGAAGCGGGCCGATGGCGGCTTCACGCGCGAGGTCGTCTCGCACTTTCTTTTCCTGGCTCAGCGCTGGGGCGGGCCGCTCCGCCTGGCCGAGGCGAGCGTGACCTATCCCCAAGGGAACGACGACGGCTCGGAGACCGCCGTCTCCGCCCGGCTCTGGGCCGGCGACGTGCCGGTGACGCTGACAGGCGGCGTCGGCACCACCACGGCCGATGAGCACAACCTCACCACCATCTTCGGCAGCAAGGGGCAGCTGCGGCTGCGCGACTGGTCCTATGCGGAAAAGCTCGACGCGGACGGCCAGTGGCGCACGGCGCCGGACGCCATGCCCAATGCGGAGATGCGGCCGCTGACCCTGGCCGGCCAGCTCGACAAGCTCGCGGCGCTGACACGTGGCGAGGAGACGGAACTGGCGAGCCTTGCCGAAGCGCTCTCCATCATGGAGTCGGTGGAAGGCATCCTCGCCTCCGACAAAAGGTAAGGGCTCTCTCCAAGGGCATCTGGCCGCACAGCGGCCGGCGCCGCCTGGTTGACCGGCCGGCTTGGCGCATCCGTAGCGCGGCGAAGCCAAGGCGGCGGAGCCGCCGCCCGGCGCCTGAGGGCACTACGAAGTCTTGCGAAGCAGGATCATCAGCCCGCCGCCCGCCACCAGCCCCCAGAAGGCCGGCCCGATCCCTCCCACGCTGAGGCCGGAGGCGGTCACGACGAAGGTCACGATGGCCGGCACGCGCATCGCCTCGTGGCCGAGCGCGATCGACAGAGCCCCGGCCAGCGAGGCCAGCAGTGCCAGCCCGGCCACCGCCTGGATCAGCAGGGGCGGCGCCGCCGCGACCACGCTCGCCGCGACGCCGGAGACGAGCGCGAAGCCGAGATAGCCGAGGCTCGCGAAGACGCCCGCGATCCAGCGGCACTTCGGGTCCGGATGCGCTTCGGGCCCCGCGCAGAGCGCGGCCGTGATCGCCGCGAGGTTCACCAGGTGGCCGCCGAAGAAGCCGCCGAGGAAGCTGCCCGCGCCGGTCGCCAGGAACACGGGCCGCATCCGGATATGGTAGCCGTTGGCCGATAGCACGGCGAAGCCCGGCAGGTTCTGTGAGGCCATGGTC
>JAQGHZ010000699.1 GCA_028291485.1 Rubritepida sp.
CGTTGAAGGTGGCGAGGCGCATGCCGTCTTGTGGCGTCAGGCCGGGCTGGCGGCAAGCGCATCCGGAACGCGCAGCGTGTCGGCGGCCTCGCGCACCGGCCAGCGCGCCTCGAAGCGGCGCTGATCCCGGTGACTCCGGCCGCGATAACGCCTTCGGCCGCGCTGTTGGCCTCCGCGGTCGTGATCCGGCGGCTGGGCACCGGGCTCGCGGCGCTCGGCGGATTCCTGCTGCTGGGGGAGGAGCCGTCGGGAATGGTCACGGCAGGGTGGCCGCGACTGTCATGTTGCCGGTTGGCCGGCGAAGGGCGTGACGTGACCTGAAATCAGGAAATCCGAGGGGCAAAGCCCCTCAGATCAGACCGCGAAGCTGACCCCGCAACCGCAGCCGCTCGTCGCCTGCGGGTTCCGCACCACGAAGTGCGAGCCGATCAGCGCTTCGTGCCAGTCCAGCTGCGACCCTGCCAGAAAGTCGAGCGAGACCCCGTCCACGAAGACGTTCGTCCCCTCGACCGTGACCACCAGGTCGTCCTCGCCCACCTTATCCTCGAGGTCGAAGCCGTATTGCAGCCCCGAGCAGCCGCCCGCCGAGACGCTGACGCGCAGCCCGGCGCCGGCGCGCCCCTGGCGTTCGGCGATGGAGGCGATCTCCTCCGCGGCGCGAGGCGTCACATGGAAGACGCGGATGGTGGTGCCGTCGGGCATGAGCAGGCTCTCCTTGCATCCCAATGTAGGGCCGACCTTCCAGGATTTCCACCAGCGCCTGGGCCTGATACGCCTGCGCCATGCCAGATCTCGCGCCTTGGGCCGTGACCTCCACGCGCGGCCGCCTCCACGCCGAGCCGGAGGATCCGACGCGCAGCCCCTGGCAGCGCGACCGTGACCGCATCATCCATTCCCGCGCCTTCCGCCGGCTCCAGTACAAGACCCAGGTCTTCGTCTTCCACGAGGGTGACCACTTCCGCACCCGGCTGACCCACAGCATCGAGGTCGCACAGATCGCCCGCAGCCTGACGCGCCGGCTGCGACTCGACGAGGATCTGGCCGAGGCGCTGGCGCTGGCCCACGATCTCGGCCACCCGCCCTTCGGCCATGCCGGCGAGGAGGCCCTGGACACGGCGATGCGTCCCAGGGGCCGCTTCGACCACAATGCCCAGAGCCTCAAGCACGTGACCCTGCTGGAGCGGCGCTATGCCGGCTTCGACGGGCTGAACCTCTCCTGGGAAACGCTGGAGGGGCTGGCCAAGCACAACGGGCCGGTGCGCCGCCCGGCCTCCTACCTCGTGCAGTACAACGAGCGGCACGACCTGGAACTCGCCACCCATGCGAGCGCCGAGGCGCAGGTGGCCGCGCTGGCCGACGACATCGCCTACAACAACCACGATCTGGAGGACGGCATCCGCGCGGGGCTCTTCCGGGTCGAGGAGGTGGCGGAGCTGTCGCTCCCTGGCGGCGCGCTGGCCCAGGCGCGTGCGGCGCATCCCGACATGCCGGCCGGCCGTGCCGCGCCGGAGATGGTCCGCCGCGTGATCTCGGCCATGGTGAACGACGTGGCGGCGGAATCGGAGCGGCGCATCGCGCTGCTGGCGCCGTCCTCCGCCCAGGACATCCGGGCGGCCCCCGCTCCCGTGGTGGCCTTCAGCGAGGGGATGGCCCGCGCCAATGCCGATGTCCGCGCCTTCCTCATGGAGCGCATGTACCGCCATTTCCGGGTGAACCGCGCGACCCAGAAGTCGAAGCGCGCGCTGCAGATGCTGTTCCAGCTCCTGCATGGCGGGCCGCAGATGCTGCCCGACGAATGGCGCGCCCGGGCGGGCGACGCGGGCACCGCCCAGGCCGCCGAGACCGTCTGCGACTACATCGCCGGCATGACCGACCGATTCGCGCTGGAGGAATACCGGCGCCTTACCGACCCGCATGTGGGCGGGTAGGGCCCAAAACGAAAAGCCGCCCGCGGCCCGGAGGCTGCGGACGGCTGGTCGTGGAAGAGCGCCCCTTGCGGGGCGCGTCCGTCTTATCGGTTCGGCACGACGGTGGGCGAGACGCCCGGCGCCAGGGTGCCCGGTGCAGTGTACCCACCGCTGACCGAGCCTGCCGGCGCCGACTGGCCGGGCTGGATATAGGTAACGGTCGGGCGGTTGCCGATGCCCTGCGTGCCCGTGACGACCGGAACGCCGCCCGGCGCCAGGTTGCCCGTGCCCGCGCCGATGTGGCCGATGATGGGGCGACCGTTGTCGGTGCCGATGATGACCGGCGTGCCGGCGGAGGTCGGCGGGCTCACGCGTGGCCCGAGGGTCACGAGCTGGTCGGTGCCGTTGATGTTCATGCGGATCGCGGTGCCCGGCGGAACGCCCTGCGCGGCGGAAGGCGGCGCGTAGGCCACGATGCGGCCGGTGTTGTCCAGAAGGGGGTACATTTCCGAATACGCCGTTGCGGACTGGCCACCCGGCGTTTCGCAAGCGGCGAGGGCGAGCAACGCACCCATCGCGAGAAGCGGCTTCATGTTCGACATTTGTGTCATCTTCCCAAGCCCTGCAGCTCTTCGGGGACATGGCGGCCGCAGGATCAGACCGCCCGTCCTTTTATCGACGGCCGAACGCTAGCATCAACGTCGCGGGGCCGAACAGCGCAGATTGCGGATGTAACCGCCCGCAGCACCCCTCTCTTGTGTCAATTATACCGCATGTGCCTCTTGGGACACAGGATGGGCCGGGTGTCCCGCTGGCAATGATGGCGCCGCGCTCCGAAATTTCCGGCAACCCGTCGCGAGACGATTCGCTGGGCCCTATTCCCGCCGCAGCACCTTGTCGGTGAACCAGCTCGCCACCGGTCGCGGCCGGAAGGAGGCGCGCAGCGCCGCCTCGTCGTATTCCGTCGTCAGCCAGGCCTCGAAGCCCAGCCCGCGCACCTCCGCCTCGGCATAGGCAGTGAAGAAGGTGTCGAGGATGCCGGTCCTCGCCGCCGCGACATGGCCGTGGCGCAGCGAGAGCTCGCCGGCCGCCGTCGCCGCGTCGCGCCCGTGGATCAGGTGCCAGACGCCGGCGGCGAGGCCGGTCCGGTCCGCGCCCGACTTGCAATGAATCAGGATGGGCTCGGGCAGGGTGCGGTAAAGCTGGATCAGCCGCAGCAGCCGGTCCTTGTGCGGCGCGCCGCGGCTCTCGAAGGGCTGGTCGGCGTGGACCAAGCCGAGCCGCGCGGCCTCCCCGCGGCCCAGCGCGTCCGAGCCGCAATCCATGCGGTGGCCGCGCAGGTTGATGACGCTCCTGATGCCATGCCGCTTCACCGCCTCGGCGAGCTGCCAGGGCAGGGGGTGGTTGGAGCGGTAGAGGCGCCCACTCTCCACCACGCCCCAGTTGCGCCAGCCGAGGCGCAGGAAGGCGTGGTCCACGAAAAGCGAGTTGATCCAGGAGGTCATGCGGCGCGATGTGGCCGCATCCGGCTCAGAACACAACCACGCTCCGGATGCTCTCGCCCGCATGCATGAGGTCGAAGCCCTCATTGATCTTCTCGAGCGGCATCACATGGGTGATGAGCGGGTCGATCTGGATCTTCCCCTCCATGTACCAGTCCACGATCTTCGGCACCTCGGTCCGGCCGCGGACGCCGCCGAAGGCCGTGCCGCGCCAGTTGCGCCCGGTGACGAGCTGGAAGGGCCGCGTCGAGATCTCCTGCCCCGAGGCCGCCACGCCGATGATGATCGACGTGCCCCAGCCGCGATGTGTGCATTCCAGCGCCTGGCGCATGACGTTCGTGTTGCCGATGCACTCGAAGCTGAAATCCGCGCCGCCGTCGGTGAGGTCCTGGATGGCCTGCACCACCTTGTCGCGGCCGACCTCGTCCGGGTTCACGAAATGGGTCATGCCGAAGCGCCGCGCCATTTCCT
>JAQGHZ010000704.1 GCA_028291485.1 Rubritepida sp.
GGTTGAAGGCGAAGCCCGCGAGACCGGCGCAGAAGGCGGCGACGAAGAGCCCCAAAGGGACCAGGATTGGCAGAATGAGGAGCTCGGCGGACATGGTTCTTTCCGTGAGCCGCCATCCTGGCTTCAACTTGTAACTTATACAAGACTGCGGCAGGCTGCCGCCAAAGGGAGCGATACCACCATGCCACACGAGATCCGCGGCGCCGACCTCCTCTGGGCCGCCCTGAAGCGCGGCGGGGTCACCCGCGTCTTCAGCCTCTCCGGCAACCACATCATGCCGATCTACGACGCCGCCTTCGGGGAAGGCATCGAGATCGTCCACGTCAGACACGAGGCTGCCGCCCTGCACATGGCCGATGCCTGGGCGCGCCTCACCGGCGAGGTGGGCGTGGCGCTGGTCACGGGCGGGCAGGGGCACACCAACGCCCTCGCCGCCCTGCCGACCACGCTGGCCGGCGAGGTGCCGGTCCTTCTCCTCTCGGGCCATGCGCCGCTGAACGAGCTCGGCCTGGGCGCCTTCCAGGAGACGCCGCAGGTCGAAATGGCCGCGCCGCTCTGCAAGGCCGCCTGGCTGGCGCCATCCACCGAAGGGCTGCCCGCCGACATCGCGAAGGCCTTCCGGATCGCGCGCGCCGGCCGCCCCGGCCCGGTCCACATCTCCCTGCCGACCGACGTGCTGGAGGCCAAGGCCGCGCCCGCCCTGCCGGAGGAAGCGGCCTACCGCCCGGCCGGAATGCCGCTCTCCTCGGAATCCACCTCCGCCATCCTCGCCGCCATCGCCGCCGCGAAGCGGCCTTTCCTCGCCGCCGGCCCCGCGCTCAACACGCCCGACGGCCGCCGCGCCCGCGCCGCGCTGGAGGCCGCCATCGGCCTGCCCATCCCGCTGATGGAAAGCCCCCGCGGCCTCGGCGACCCCTCGCTCGGCGCCTTCGCGGAGATGCTGGCCCAGGCCGACCTCGTGGTGCTCCTCGGCAAACAACTCGATTTCACCCTCCGCTTCGGCCGCGCGCCCGCCGTCGACGCCAAGGCGCGCTGGATCGTGATCGACCCCGATCCGAAGCTGCAGGCCCGCGCCGCACAGGTCCTGGCCGGCCGCATCGCCTTCACGGCCCTGGCTGCGCCCCTGGAGGCGGTCGCCGCCTTGGCCGCCGGAGCCGCGACGCATCCGGAGGCGGGATGGTCGGAATTCCTCGCCGAGGCCATCGCCTACCGCCCCGCCGAATGGGGCCCGCTTGCCGGCAAGCCGGGCGGCCCCCTCCATCCGGCGACCCTCGGCGCCGCGCTGGCGCGCTTTGTCACGCCGGATACCGTGCTCGTCGCCGACGGCGGCGAGATCGGGCAGTGGATGCAGGCCACGATTCGCGCGCCGGAGCGCGTGATGAACAGCATCGCCGGCTCCATCGGCGCGGCCATTCCCTTCGCCCTCGCCGCGAGCGCCGCACGCCCCGCCGGCCGCATCCTCGCCGTGATGGGCGACGGCACCTTCGGCTTCCACATGGCCGAGTTCGACACCGCCGTACGCCACGCGCTGCCCTTCGTGCTCGTCGTCGGCAACGACGCGAAGTGGAACGCGGAATACCAGATCCAGAAGCGCGACTACGGCGCCAACCGCACCCATGGCTGCGAGCTGCGGCCGGGCACGCGCTACGACCAGGTGGCGCAGGCGCTCGGCGGGCACGGTGAGTTCGTCGAGCGCGCGGAAGACCTGCCGGCGGCGCTGGAACGCGCCTTCGCCTGCGGCAAGCCGGCCTGCGTGAACGTGATCATCGAGGGGAAGCCCGCGCCCAACCTCCGGAGGGTGTGATGCAAGAGGGCTCCGCCTCCTCGCGTATCTTCGTGTGTCGAAAGGGCAAAGCCCCTCGATGACGCTCCAGCGCCAGCCCCTCTACGCCCGCGCCGAAGCCGAGCTCCGCGCCCGTATCGCGCGCGGCGACTGGAAGCCCGGCGAATCCCTCCCGACGGAGCCCGCCCTGGCCGCCGATCTCGGCATCAGCCAGGGCACCCTCCGCCGCGCCCTCGACGGCCTCGAGCGCCAGCGCCTCATCGAGCGCCGCCAGGGCATCGGCACCCATGTCGCCGAGGCCACCTCCGAGCGCGAGCTCTTCCACTTCTTCCGCGCCGAGACCCTCGAGGGCGGCCGCGTCACCCCCACCAGCCTCGCCCACAGCTTCGAGACCGGGCGCGCCGACGCCCAGGAGGTCCGGGCCCTGAAGCTGGCGAGGGGTGCCAAGGTCCACCGCCTGCTGCGCGAGCGCCGCATCCACGGCTGCCCGATGATCCTGGAGCTGATCGCGTTGCCCGAGACCCTCTTCCCCGGCTTCACCATGCCGGTCGCCGCGGAGGTGACGGACGAGCTCTACGTCCACTACCAGCGCCGGTTCGGCATCACGATCGTGCGCGTCGAGGAGAAGCTGCAGGCCGTGACGGCGACGGCGATGATCGGAAAGACGCTGCAACGCGAGGAGGGCTGGCCGCTGCTGCTGATCCACCGGGTGGCCTTCGACGTGATGGACCGGCCGGTGGAGCGGAGGCAGTCCTGGCTGGAGACGACGCGGATCCGCTACGCGGTGGAGTTGAGGTAGGGCCGAGACCGCTGCGAAGGGAGGGAGGCGGGTGAAGAGGGCTTGCGGGTGTGCTCTCTGCGCCCAAGCCGGTCATCATGGAACGCCCGTCGTTCATCCAGCCGGCAAACCGGCAGCGAGCATCCCCGGCCGGATAGGCGCAGGGTGCCGAAGGTCATTCCACTCAGGGCGCCGGGGCGGGCTCCTGCTCGGCCAGCCGGGCGACGCAGCCGTACCAGTCCCGACCGGACACGCCGGCATCCGGCAGGATCAGCGGCGGCGCCGAGACGCCCGTCCCAGCCAGCCGCAGCGTGCCGCCGCCCAGCAGGTCGCGCAGGCGCCCCTGTCCCGCATCGTCCAGCGCCAGGGTGGCGGCAGCCTTGCGCTGCGCATCGGTGCTGCCGGCCAATTGCCACCCGCCACCCGCGCCTCGGAATGCCATGGTCACCCGGCGACTGACGGGCAGCGTCCAGCCCGGCGCGGTCACGGCCAGGCTGGCCCGCCGGCCCGGCCCGGCGGTGAGGTCCAGCGTCACATCCCGGTGCGTCACCCGCGCCGTGCAGCGATCCCCCACGATGCCGAAGGACCAGGCGCCCTGCACCG
>JAQGHZ010000727.1 GCA_028291485.1 Rubritepida sp.
GGGACGCGACGGAGGCCGCCAAGCCGCGCGGCGTGGCGCCGCGCCTGTTCTTCGACGAGATCGTGACACTGCCGAAGGTGACCGCATGACGCACCCCTGGAACGGCCTGACCCCGGAGGAGCACGAACGGCACTACAACCCGCAACACGCCGTTCCGGATTTCCGTGCGAGCCAGCTTCGCCGCGATCCCCTCAATGCGGCCGCCGCGTCGCTCGCCGTGGTGCGCGACATCGCCTACGGCCCGGATCCGCTCGACACGCTCGATCTTTATCCCGCCGCCGTGCCGGGGGCCGCCGTGCACATCTTCTTCCACGGCGGCTACTGGCGCGCGCAGGACAAGGCGAACTTCGCCTTCATCGCGCAGGCACTGGTCCGCCGCGGCGTGACGGCCGTGATCGCGAACTACCCGCTCTGCCCACGCGTGACGCTGGACGAGGTCGTCGCCTCCGCCCGCGCCTGCGTCGCCTGGGTCATGCGCCACGCGGCGGAGCATGGCGGCGACCCGCATCGGATCACCCTCTCCGGCCACTCGGCGGGCGCGCATCTGGTCGCCGCCATCCTGGCGGCGGACTGGGAGGGGCAGAAGGGGACGATCACCGGGGCGCTGATGACCAGCGGCATCTACGATCCCACGCCCGCCATGCTGACCAGCGTGAACGCCGATCTCCGCCTGACGCCGGAACTGGCCCGGCGGCACGACTACGAGCGCCTTCCGCCGCGCGTCCGCTGCCCGGTCTGGGTCATGGCCGGCGGGCTCGAGCCCTGGCTCTGGGTGGAGCAGTCGCTGCGCTATGCCCAGCACCTGCGCCGGCACGGGATCGATTCCGGGCTGGTGGTGGCGCCCGGCCTTCACCACTTCGACATCATCGACCAGTACGCCGATGAGGGCAGCCTGCTGACGGGGTGCCTGTCGCGCCTCGCGTGACGCGTCGCCCCGGAGGGAAGCATGCGACGCGGATCGAGGCCGATGCGACGCTCCGAGCCCAGCGAGGGAGATCGCCATGCCCGCCGGCGCGCTGGAGGAACTGCGCAAGCAGACCTTGGACGGCATGCGATCCCGTGAGCGGCCCGGCCTGCCGATTTACCGCAGGGCCGCCACCGGCCCGCCACGCAACTTGCGGATCACCGCATCGACGGCCAGCGCCGCCGTCGTCACGGCTTTGAGCAGCGTGCTGACGGCGGCGATGGTCGGCTCCACCTCCAGCAGCAGGCTGTTCCAGATGCGGACCGGTAGCGTCTCGGCCCGGATGCCCGCGAGGAAGAGCGAGATCACCAGCTCGTCGAAGGAGGTCAGGAAGGAGAAGAGCGCGGCCGAGACCATCCCCGGCAGCGCCAGCGGCAGCACCACCCGGCGGAAGACACCGAAGCGCGTGCAGCCGCAAACCATCGCGGCCCGCTCCAGCGCCGGATCGACCGTGCGCAACGCCGATTGCAGGATGACCAGCACCACCGGCAGGGCCACGACGGTATGCGCGACCGAGATCCAGGGCCGTACGCCCACCAGCCCCATCCGCGCGGAGAGGAAGTACACGGCCACCGCCGTGATGATGTGCGGCACGATCACCGGCATCAGCAGCAGCGAGGCGATGACGGCCTTGAAGCGGAACTGCCCGCGCATCAGCGCATAGGCGGCGAGGAAACCGATCACCGTCGAGAAGACCGAGGTCAGCACGCCGATGAAGAGCGAGTTCACGATGGCCGAGCGCCAGCGATAGTCGCCGAGGAAGCGCTCGTACCAGCGGATGGAGAGCGTCTCCGGCGGGAATTTCAGGTAGCCGTCGCCGCTGAAGGAGGCGATGGCCACGATGACGATCGGCGCCACCAGCCCGAAGCAGAGCAGCACCACCAGCGCCTTCAGCAGCGTGGCGCGCAGGACGGGGCCCATCATCGCGGCGCCTCCTTATCCGCGAAGCGGCTGTAGACGCCGTAGAGGATGAGCGTCACGGCCAGCAGGACGATGGTCATCATCGCCGCCGAGGCCCAGTTCTGCGTCAGCTCAACCTCGCGCTCGATCAGCATGGCGATCATCATGTCGCCCGGCCCGCCCATCAGCGCCGGGGTGATGAAGAAGCCGATGGCGAGGATGAAGGTGATCAGCACGCCCGCGATCACGCCGTGCAGGGTCAACGGCATGAAGACCTTGAGGAAGACCGTGGCCGGCGAGGCGCCCATGCCCTCGGCCGCCTGGAGCAGCCTCGGGTCCACCGCCTTCATCGCGGCGTAGAGCGTCAGCACCATGTAGGGCAGCAGCACATAGGTCATGCCGATGATGACGCCGGTGCGGTTGTACATCAGCTCCAGCGGCGCATCGACGAGACCGAGGCCGAGCAGGATCTGGTTGATCAGCCCGGTCCGCCCGAGCAGCACCATCCAGGCATAGGTGCGCACGATGGTGCTGGTGAAGTAGGGCAGCACGATGCAGAGCAGGATCGCCGTGAAGGCGAAGCCCTTCGCGCGCGACAGCGCGTAGGAGACGGGATAGCCGATCACCAGCACCAGCAGCGTGACGACCGCGCCGATGCCGTTGGTGTTCAGCAGCACGCGCGCGACGGTGCCGGAGAAGAGCACGTCCTGTGCCTCCTCCCAGATCTCCGTGAGCGTGCCGAGTTCGGCCAGCGAACCGATCAGGAACCACCCGATCGGCAGCAGGAAGACGCCGATGAGCAGGATCAGCGCGGGGGCGATCATCAGCCAGGCGGCGAGGCGTCCGAGCGGCATCGCCTCAGCCCGCCAGAAGCCGGCTGTCCTCGGCGCGCCAGCTCAGCGTCACCGCGTCGCCGGGCCGGTGGATCTGCGTGCCGGCGCCGTTGGCCACGTCGCAAAGGAGCCTGGCGCCCTCGGCGGCCGTCACGGCGTAGCGCACGATATTGCCGAGGAAGGAGGCGTGCTGGATCTGTCCCGGGAGGTGATTGGGCGCGACCGCGGCGGTGCCGGCGGCGACGTTGACCTTCTCGGGCCGCACGAAGACGAGACCTTCGGGCGTTGTCAGCGCCCCACGCGCGACGAAGGGCGCGCCCCCGGGGCCGCGCACCGCCTCGCCGTCGCGCCGCACCTTCAGCAGGTTCGCCTCGCCGAGGAAGCTCGCCACGAAGCTGCTGTCCGGGTTCTCGTAAACCTCGCGCGGCGGGCCCATCTGGGCGATCCGGCCATGGTTCATGATGGCGATGCGGTCGGACATGGTCAGCGCCTCCTCCTGGTCATGGGTGACGTAGATCACCGTCATGCCCAGGCGCTGCTGGATCTCCTTGATCTCGACCTGCATGTGGTAGCGGAGGTTCTTGTCGAGCGCGCCGAGCGGCTCGTCCATCAGCACCACCTTGGGATGCCCCACGATGGCGCGCGCCAGCGCCACGCGCTGCTGCTGCCCACCCGAGAGCTGCCGCGCATAGCGGGTCCCGAAGCCGGTGAGCTTCACCATCTCCAGGGCCTCGGCCACCCGCGCGGCGATCCCGGCCTTGGGCGCGCCCTTCACCGTCAGCGGGAAGGCGACGTTCTCGGCCACGTTCAGGTGGGGGAAGATGGCGTAGTTCTGGAACACCATGCCGAGGCCACGGCCGCGCGGCGGCACGCGCGTCATGTCGCGCCCGCCCAGCATCACGCGCCCCTCGTCGGGCACCACGAAGCCGGCCAGCATGGACAGGGTCGTCGTCTTGCCGCTGCCCGAGGGACCGAGAAGGGTGAAGAACTGGCCCTCCGGGATGGCGAGGGAGACCCCCGCGACCACCGTTTCCGCCCCGTAGCGCTTCGTGACCTGCTCGAGGTCGACCGAACCCCCCACGGAAGCCATGCTCAACGCAGCAGCCAGCGCGACCAGGCGCGGCTCACGCGGTCGCGGTTCTCGTGCCACCAGGCGATGTCCTGGTAGAAGCCGGTGCGGCGGGAATTCTCGCCGCCGGGCATGCGGGCGACCTCGTCGGGCGTCAGCGCCTCGATGGCGCGCTCGTTGGTCGGGCCGTAGATGAGCGCCTTTGAATATTGCGCCTGGTCCTGCGGCTGCATCATGAAGTCGGCCAGTCTCTGGGCTACCTCGACGTTGTGCGCGTCCTTGAAGATGCCGAG
>JAQGHZ010000732.1 GCA_028291485.1 Rubritepida sp.
TGATGTCGATCGCCGGGAAGACGCGCTTGTCCGAGAGCTTCCGGTCCAGGATGATCTCGGAGTTACCCGTGCCCTTGAACTCTTCGAAGATCACCTCGTCCATGCGGCTGCCGGTGTCGATCAGCGCGGTGGCGATGATGGTGAGCGAGCCGCCTTCCTCGATGTTGCGCGCCGCGCCGAAGAAGCGCTTCGGCCGCTGCAGCGCATTGGCGTCCACGCCGCCCGTCAGCACCTTGCCCGAGGACGGAACCACGCTGTTGTAGGCCCGGCCCAGGCGCGTGATGGAATCCAGCAGGATGACCACGTCGCGCTTGTGCTCGACCAGGCGCTTGGCCTTCTCGAGCACCATTTCCGTCACCTGCACGTGGCGCGACGCCGGCTCGTCGAAGGTGGAGGCCACGACCTCGCCCTTCACGGTGCGGGCCATGTCGGTGACCTCCTCGGGCCGCTCGTCGATGAGCAGCACGATGAGGAAGACCTCGGGATGGTTGGCGCTGATGGACTTGGCGATGTTCTGCAGCATCACCGTCTTGCCAGTGCGCGGCGGCGCCACGATCAGGGCGCGCTGGCCCATGCCGATCGGCGCGATCAGGTCGATCACGCGATGTGTGTTGTCCTTGGTCGGGCCCTTACCGACACTCTCGATCTCCGGGTTCTCCATCTGGAGACGGCGGGTCGGATAGAGCGGCGTGAGGTTGTCGAAGTTGATGCGGTGACGGAGCGCCTCGGGCGGCTCGAAGTTCACCGAATTGACCTTGAGCATGGCGAAGTAGCGCTCGCCATCCTTGGGGGCCCGGATCTGACCCTCGACGGTATCGCCGGTGCGGAGACCGAAGCGCCGCACCTGGGCGGGGCTGACGTAGATGTCGTCGGGGCCGGGGAGGAAGTTGGCCTGCGGGCTGCGCAGGTAGCCGAAGCCGTCGGAGAGGATCTCCAGCGTGCCTTCGCCGTAGATCGCCTGATCGTTGTCGGCCAGCGTCTTGAGGATGGCGAACATGATGTCCTGCTTGCGCAGGATCGAGGCGTTCTCGACGCCGAGTTCCTCCGCGAAGGCGAGGAGGTCAGGCGGCGTCTTGGCCTTGAGTTCTGAGAGGTGCATGCAGCATCCGAGAGTAGAAAGTGGAAACGCGTAGCTTGGGAAAACGCAGCGGCGCCAAGCGGTGAGGCCCCGGGGTCGCACCATGCTCGAGGAGCCATGGCGGATCGGCGTTGGTCAGGGGAGGGATCGGGCCCGCGCACGGAGCCGACGTCGTAAACCTAGGGAGCCGGCGGCCCTGCGTCAACGCCCCTCTCGGGTTCCGCCCTCCGCAGGCCCCGGAAGGAGGCCAGCAGCAGCAATGCGGCCAGGAGCGGGGCGACCCATCCGGCGCGCGCATCGGTCGCATAGTCCACCGCGAGGACCATCGTGTTGAAGCCCATATGCAGCGCCAGCGCGAGCCACAGCCCCCCGCGCTCCGCCCAGCGCCCATAGGCCCAGTGCTGCAGCACCGAGGCCAGCCCGCCCCAGAGGCCGGCCACATGCCACTCCGCCGTCTTGAGCACGCCCTCGATCACCCCGAAGGCCAGGCCCGTCGCCGCCCAGCCGGCGGATAAGGGCCAGAGGAAGAGCCGTTTGGCCAACTCCTCCGCCATCGGCGCCACGACCACCGGCATCACCGGAAAGCGGCTCTCGCCGCCGATCGCGGCCAGCACGCCGACCTCGACCGCCATGGAGGTCAGGAAGGCGGCGCCGCCCGCCAGCGCCGGACGCCAGGAGGCCATCAGAAGGGCTTCACGATGACCATGACGACGATGACGATCATGAGCAGCGTCGGCACCTCGTTGGCGATGCGCCAGTGCCGCTGGGTCTTCGGCCGCTCGTCCGCTGCGAACCTGCGCTGGCTGGCGGAGAGGTAGCCGTGGAAGCCGCTCATGAGGATCACGCTCAGCAGCTTGGTGTGCCACCAGCCGGCCGTCCAGTCGATCACGCCCGGGGTCAGCACCAGCGTGATCCCGAGCAACCAGGTCGCGATCATGGCCGGGTTGATGATGGCCTGGAGCAGCCGGCGCTCCATGCTGACGAAGCGCGTGTGCTCCGGCCCGCCGCCCCGCGGGATCTCGAAGTGGTAGATGAAGAGGCGCGGCAGATAGAGCATCCCGGCCATCCAGGAGATCACCGCGATCAGGTGCAGCGCCTTCACCCAGGGATAGGCCGGCGCGAGGAAGTCCAGCGTCATGCGGCCACCAGGAGGCGCGAGACGAACTCGTCCATGTCGCCGCCCGGGAAGAGATGGCCCGGGATGCCGGCGGCCGCGGCGGCCTGCAGGTCCGTCTCCCGGTCACCGATGAGGAAGCTGCCCTCGCGCCGCAGCGGGAAGTTGGCCAGCCAGTCCTCGATCATGCCCGGGCCTGGTTTCCGGCGGGGGCTGGCGCGGCGGTAGCGCTCGTCCTCGGCCTTCTCGTGAAAGGGGCAATAGGCGAAGCCGTCGATCCGGGCGCCGGCGGCCCGGGCCTGCTCGGCCATCCAGACATGCACGCGCGCCACCGTGGCCTGGTCGTACTTCCCGCGCGCCACGCCGGCCTGGTTGGTGACGATGCACACCGCCATCCCCGCCGCGTTCAGGCGCCGGATCGCCGGCATGATCCCAGGGATCCAGCGGATCTCCTCAATGCGGTGGGGATACCCCGTATCCTCGATCAGCACGCCGTCCCGATCCAGGAAGGCGCAGGGGCGCCCCATGGGAGAGGGTAAGGTCGTCATGTCCGTCTCTCGTTCATCTGG
>JAQGHZ010000766.1 GCA_028291485.1 Rubritepida sp.
AGCATGACGCAAGGTCGATCTACGGCGACTTCGACGCGATGCTGAAGATCAACCCGCTTGGCCGCATCCCCTCGCTGGTTCTGGACGATGGAGAGGTCCTGCTCGACTCCGTCTCCATCCTCGACTGGATGGACCAGGAGGTCGGCCCTGACCGTTCCCTCCTCCCCGCCGGAGGAGCCGAGCGGCGGCACGTTCTGCGCCGCGTGACCCTCGCGACCGGAATCATCGACAAGGCGGCTGCCGCTGCTCAGGAACGGCTCCTCAGGCCAGCTGCCTTCCGCTGGCCCGAATGGATCGAACGGTGCCGCGGCCAGGCGGCGGGTGCCATCGAAGCCCTGGCGGCCGAGGACTGGCCTGAAGCGGCACGGCTCGACCAAGCCCAGATCACGACGGCCTGCGTCGTGCGCTACCTGCGGATGGCCATTCCCGAATTGATCCCGCCAGGCCGCTATCCGAGCCTGGAACGCCTGTCCGACCGATGCGAGGCCATGGTGGAGTTCCAGGCCACCTATCCGGCCGAGTGGGCGATCCCCAGCGGGCTTTGAGCTCAGGCCTCCCGTGCCTCGGCAATGAGCATGCGCCGCAGCCAGGCATGGCCGGGATCGGCCTCGAAACGTCGGTGAAACACCATCGAGAGCCGGGTGTGCTTCACGCTGATCGGCGGATCGCGCAGCACCAGCCTGTGGCCCTCCACCATCTGCGTCGCGAGCCGCGCCGAGAGGGTCATGATCATGTCCGTGCGTTGCAGGATCTCCGGCACGGCGGAGAGGTGCGCCACCACCGCGCCCAGCCGCCGCGCGAGGCCCGTCTCGGCCAGCACGCGGTCCAGCGCGCCGTCGCGCGAGCCGTTGGGCGAGTGCAGCAGATGCGGGAAGGAGATGAAGCGCTCCAGCGTCAGCTCGCCCTCGGCCAGCGGATGGTCGGCGCGCATCAGGGTCATGAAGGCTTCCGGCAGCATCCGCACGCGGGTGTAGAGCGCGCTCGGCTCTGATAGCACCGCGATGGCGAGCTGGGCGTCGCCGCGCTCCAGCAGGGCTTCCGCATTGGTGCGGTCGGCATGGCTGACGGCGAGCAGGCAGTTCGGCGCGTCCACCTGCAGGCGTTCCAGCACGCGCGGCGCCAGCGCGGCCTCGGCATATTCCGACATGGCGACGGTGAAGACGCGCCGCGCCGTGGCCGGATCGAAAGGCGCGCGGACGGAGAGGGTTTCGGCGAGCCGGTCCAGCGCCTCGGCGATGGGCGCCGCGAGCGCGGTGGCCAGCGCCGTCAGCTCCACGCCGCCAGGGCGGCGCAGGAAAAGCTCGTCGCCCAGCGCCACGCGCAGCCGCGCCAGCGCGTTGGAGACGGCCGGCTGCGAGAGGTTCAGCCGCTCCGCCGCGCGCGTGACGTGCCGCTCGCGCGCGACGGCGTCGAAGATCCGCAGCAGGTTGAGGTCGAGCTGGGACAGCTCGGTCATGGGGCGAATCCATCATTCATGGCGGTGATGATCCCCGTTCCGAACCCTCATTGGAAGGACGAAGCGCGACAGATCAGGTTGCGGTCCATCGAAACCGGCCTCCAAGGAGCCACTCCAATGACCAACCGCATCGCCTATTCGGCCCTTCTCCTCCGCCTCTCGCTCGGCGTGATGCTGTTCTCGCACGGCGCCATCATGAAGCTCGGCACCTTCGGCCTCGCCGGCACGATGGGCTATTTCGGCTCCATCGGCCTGCCGCCACTGCTCGGCGCGCTGGTCGCCTTTGGCGAGACGGCCGCGGGCCTGGCACTGATCTCCGGCCTGCTGGTGCGCACCGCCTCGCTGGCGACGCTGCCCATCGCGCTGGGCGCCGTCGCGGTGCATGCCGGCAACGGCTGGATCTTCAGCAACGCCGGGGGCGGCTGGGAGTTCCCGGCCTTCCTGGCGGTGACGCTGCTGGTCCAGGCGGGCCTCGGCGCTGGCGCCTATGCCCTGGATCTGGGCCGGCTGACCGGCCGCCGCGGGGCCATGCAGACCGCCTGATCCGTCGCCTTCCCATGGGCCGGGCGTTCCGAAAGGGGCGCCCGGCCTTTTCGCGTTAACCCTCCCTCAATCCCTACCCGCCAGATTGGCCCCGCGCGACAGACAGGATGCGGCATTGGCGAGGCGGGGCAGCGGTGGCGGGACCATCGTCATCAAGCGGATCGAGGAGGGCGGCCGTGCGCATCACGGCGGCGCCTGGAAGGTCGCCTATGCCGATTTCGTGACCGCCATGATGGCCTTCTTTCTTCTCATGTGGCTGCTGAATGCCACCACGGAGGAGCAGCGGCGCGGCCTCGCCGACTACTTCAACCCTTCCGCCGCCCTCGCCTCCTCGACCTCCGGCTCGGGCCTGCCGTTCGGCGGCCGCACGCCGCACAGCGCGGGCGAGATGGCGGCCGACACCGGCGCCATCCGCGTCGAGCGCGGGCCGCGCCCCACCAACATCGAGGAAGAGGACGACAGCGACCGGCCCGCCGAGCCCGTCGCGCGCCTCGACGGCCCGCAAGGCGACCAGGAGGTGCTGGCCCGTCGCGTCGCGGATGGGGATTCCGGCCCCGGCGCGGGCCAGCGAAGCTCCGGCGGCGGCGAGGCCGAGACCTTCGTCGAATCGCCGCGAGAGCGCGAGGCCCGTCGCATCGCGGCCGAGCGCGAGCAGCAATCGCTCGAGGGGATGGTCGACGCGCTGCGCGAGACCTTCCTCGCCGACCCCGTCCTCGCCGAGCTGGCGCGCCAGGTGCTGGTGGAGATCGCGCCGGAGGGGCTGCGCATCCAGCTCCTCGAGGCGGATGGCCAACCCATGTTCGCCAGCGGCGGCGCGGCACCGACCGAGCGGGCGCGCGTGATGATCCGCACCGTCGCGCAGGCCGCGGCGCGGCTGCCAAACGCGATCCAGGTGACGGGCCATACCGACAGCGCGCCCTTCCGCGGCGGCGCGCGCAGCAACTGGGATCTCTCGGCCGAGCGCGCCAATGCCACGCGCCGCTTGCTCGCCGAGGGCGGCGTGGGCGATGAGCGCATCCGTGGCGTCACCGGCATGGCGGATCGCGACCTGCTCCTCCCCGCCCAGCCGCAGGCCGTCGGCAACCGCCGTGTCGCGATCACGCTGCTGCGGCAGGAGGTGCTGCGATGACGACCATCGCGGGCTTCCTCTTCATGCTGGTGATGGTCTTCGGC
>JAQGHZ010000008.1 GCA_028291485.1 Rubritepida sp.
CGCCAGGCCGATCCCTTCGCGGGCGGCACGATCAGCCCGAACACGATCGACCTGCTGATCGAGGCCGGTTACCGCTACTACGGCAACGGCCTTGCCGACGACGCGCCGCATTGGTGGGTGGCGGATGTCGCGACGCAGCGCGCGCTGCCCGTCATGCCCTACTACTACCACTTCGATGACCAGTATTTCTGCATGTTCCCGACGAAGGGCACGGGCCTCGAGAACCCCGACATGTTCATCCGCAACCTGCGCTGGGAGTTCGAGGCGCAGCACGGCCGCGGCCGCCACTTCCACATGACGCTGCATCCGCAGCACATGGGCTACATGCACCGCCTCAAGATGCTGGACGATTTTCTGTCCTGGATGGGCGGGCATGCCGGGCTGTGGAATCCGACGGCGGAGCAGTGCATCGCACATTGGTCTGCGAGCTATCCCGTCGCGACGCATCTCAAGCTGGAGCCCAGCATTTGGAAGGACTATCCCGGCAGCCTGAGCTAGATGGAGCGGGCTGGCCTGGTGCGCCGCGGCGGAGTCCTGTTCTCTAACCTTTGGGCGTGTGGGTCTTCAGGAAAGCCACCACGCGCTTCTCCTGCTGGTCCAGGTGATCGGGCCCGCGCCACTGGGTCAGCACCTCCACGCCGGGCAGCAGATCGGCGAGTTCCGAGCTGGTCGTGGCGGGATGCGGGATGTCGGTGCCGGGCAGCAGGAAGGTCGGCGCCGGGCAGTTGCGCGCGAATTCCCGGTCCACGCAGAACACGAAATCCTGCGACCACATGTTGCGGCCGAAGCCGGCCAGCGCCTCCTCGGTGATCGCCGGACGGTCGGCGCGTTGCGCGGCGCCCCATTCGGCGTGGCTCTCGGGAAAGTATTCCGGATGCTCGGGGTTGAGGCCGATCGGGTTCTGCAGCACCGCCGCCGCGACGCGCATCGGCGCCTCCTGGATCGCCTTCAGGCAGAAGCTGCCGCCGATGCAGCCGCCCAGCACATGGAACCTCTCGAAGCCGAGATGGTCCATCAGCGCCAGGTGATCGGCGGCATAGGTGTGCCAGCCATGGTCGGCCTCGATGTCCGCCTTGGACTGGCCGGCATTGCGCTGGTCCATGGCGATGGCGGTGAAGCCGGCGGCGGGCAGGGCCTGGGTCCAGTCCACCCAGGGGCGCGGCGGGCCGGCAGCGGGGGCGGACCACATCTCCAGCCGCGAGCGCAGCCCACCGGGCGCGAAGAGCAGCACGGGAAAGCCCGAGCCGTGGGTCTCGTAGCGGATTTCGCCGTCCGGGCGGGTCAGTATGGGCATCGTATCCTCCATCCTCGCGGAACGGGAGAGTGCGGGCGGATCATTCTGCACGCCAGAGGGTGCGGAAGGACTCCTTCGTGCCGAGCACCGGGTCGGTGTCGGGGAAGGGCAGGTGGGCGATGCGCTCCAGCATCGCCGGTGTGGGCGCGTGGCGCTGGATGTCGCCCTCCTGGCCCGGCGGATAGGCACCGATCACCAGGAAATCCGGGCTCGAGCGCAGCTTGATGTGGCCGGTGCCGGCGGGCAGCAGGGCGACGTCGCCGGCGCGGATCTCCACCTCCACGCCGTCCGGGCCGCCGAGCTTCAGCCGCGCGTCGCCGGCCGCGAAGCCGAGCACCTCATGCCCCTTCGAATGGTAGTGGTGGTAGGTGTAGACGCCGTTGCGCCATTGCGGCGGCCAGCCGTTGCGCGCGAAGAGCGCCTCCATCGCGGAGGCGGGATCGCCCGAGGCCGGCACCGCGGCGCGGTACAGCAGGACTGGCAGGCGCGAATTGTTCGGCACCCAGTCGCTGCGGTCGAAATGTAGGACTTTCGGTGTCATGGGAACCTCCTGTGCATGATTCCGGAGGAGAACGCCGCCGGCGCCATCCGGCTACAGCGCCGCGGCGATCTCCGCCCACTCCGCCTCCAGTGACACCGAGGGGCGCCGGCGCCCGGCACGGCGGTACCAGTAGTCGGCGTTGGGGAGGTCGCCCTCCTTGCGGTGCAGATAGGCGTGGACCCAGGCGCCCTCCGCCGTGTCGACGGATTGCGCGGCCTCGTGTGCGCGCCCCCAGTCACCGCGGGCGTCCCACCACAGCGCGGCGAGCGGCGGTGCGAGGCCGGCGGGCGCATCGCGGTCCATCAGGGTTTTCGGTTCCATCGTCCGGTCCTCCCGGTTGCGACCCTAGCTCGGATCGCCCAGCATCGCGACTTTCCAGGAGATGCGCATGGCCCAGCCCCAGGTTCCGATCGAGGTCGATCCCGACACCGGCATCTGGACCACCGACGGCCTGCCGATGGTCTACCTGCCGCGCCACTTCCTGGTGAACATGCAGAAGGCCATCGAGGGCGCCATCGGGGCCGAGGCCTATCGAAAAATCCTCTACGGATCGAGCGACCTCTCGGCCCTGCAATGGTGCCGGGCCGAGGCCAGGACGCACGGCCTCACGCCGGTCGACACCTTCCGGCACTACCTGAAGCGCCTGTCGCAGCGCGGCTACGGCCAGCTGGAGATCACCGCGCTGGACGAGGCAGCCGGCATCGGCGCGGTGACGGTGCGGAACTCGGCCTTCGCGCTGGGCTACGGGCGGCAGACGGGGCGGGCGGTTTGCTACACCTTCGAGGGCAGCTTCGCCGGCGGCATGCGCTACGTGCTGGAGATGGCCGGCCGGAAGGGGGAGCCCGTATGCCGCGAGGTGGCCTGCGCGGCGGATGGGCATCCGGAGTGCCGGTTCGAACTGCGCTGCGAGGAAGTATAGCGAGGGGCTCTGCCCCCCTGTTCTTCTTTAACCGCAGCTTTTGCGGCGTTTGCAATGGCATGTGTTGCGTGGGGCGGAAGGTCTGGCTGTGCTGCGGCGAGCATGCGGGCGAGTTGACCCTCGACGGTGATGCGAGGCGGTGTTCCGCGAGGGCCGGGGTGGATCACCACGCGGTCGATGAGGTGGCGGGCGGCTTCCAGTGCTGCGGGGTTGTCGCCTGCGGCCAGGGCATCCCTGAGCCGGTCGACGCTCCGCCGATAGGCTTGGCCCAGATTGGGCAGCAAACGAAGCTGAATTGGTCTGGTGTCCTGCAAGGCGAGGGTCAGGCGGTCCCGCTCCGCCTCCAGCCCGGTGATCTTGTCCTGCAGGCCTGAGCTACGCAGTCCCTCGGCGAGGGCGTCGAGCAGGTTGGAGAGCTTGCGCTCGACGGCCTGCAGGTCCCGGCGCAGCTTGTCGGCGTCGCGGCCCTGCTCGCCAGCCAGCCGGTTCCACTCCTGGGTGAAGGTCTCTGCGAAGGCTGTCGCGAGCTCGGGCTCCATCATGCGCTCGGCGAGAATGGCGAGCACGACGGCCTCCAACTTGGTCCGGGGCGCCGCCGTGGTGTTGGTGCACAGCCCACGGAACTGGCTGTTGCAACTGTAGACGCCGCCCCGGTTGGCGGAGAAGGGACCACCGCAGACGCCGCAGACCAGCTTGCCGGAGAGAAGATGCCGTGGGGGGCGGCGCTCCCAGAAGCGCGATCGGGCTTGGAGATCGGCCCGGGGTGGGGTTGCGGCAGCCAGTCTGGCCTGAACTCGCGCCCAGAGCGCGTCGTCGATGAGGCGCAGGGCGAGGGCTTCGCCCGTCACGCGCTCGTTGGCCGCGTTCAGGCATCGCTGTGCCTGGCCTGAGGTGGGGCCAACCACGCGCATGCGCCGGTTCCAAACGATCTCGCCCAGATAGGCACGGTTGCGCAGGATGCCGTCGCCGCTTAAGGGACGGCCGCTCAGGGTCATGGAAGTCCAGGCGCCGCCATTGGGGCCTGGGATACCTTCGCCGTTGAGGGCGCGGGCGATGGCACTGGGGCTGAAACCCTCAACGTAGTCACCAAAGATCCGGCGGATCACGGCGGCGTGGTCGGGGACCACCTCGCGCAGGCCGCGCTCGAGCTCTCCGTCGGGCCTCAGGACGGACGTGACGCGCCGATGACCATAGGGTGCTCGACCCGTGGCACGCCCGGCCCTGACGCGCCCCTCGATGCCCCGTCGGGTCTTGGCGGAGAGATCGCTCAAGTAGAGGGCATTCATGGTGCCCTTGAGCCCCACATGCAGCGCGGTGATGTCCCCATCGGCCAGGGTGACCAGGCGGACCCGCGTATAGCCGACGAGCTTGTGGAAGGCGGCGATGTGCTCCTGGTCGCGGGAAAAGCGGTCGAGGGCCTCCGCTAGAACGACGTCCAGCTCGCCCGCCCGCATGGCACGCACCAGTGCCTGGTAGCCTGGGCGCTGGAGGGTGGTGCCCGAGATGGCGGCGTCGTGGAAGGACTGGACGACGGTCCAGCCCTGGCGCTCGGCATGGTCGCGGCAAATGCGCAACTGGTCCTCGATGGAGTGCTCGGACTGGCGGTCGCTGGAGTAGCGGGCATAGAGGGCGACCCGCGGTGCGG
>JAQGHZ010000011.1 GCA_028291485.1 Rubritepida sp.
CCAGATCCGGGCTCATCGCCTGGGCCATCAGTCGCCCCAGCGCGTCCAGCGTCCCGCCCGGCGCGGAGGGCACGATCATGGTGACGGTTCGCGTCGGGTAGTCCTGCGCCGTCGCGGCGCCGCCGCCAAATGCCAGGAGACAGCCGAGCCAGAGCCTTGCCCGCATGAGATGATTCCCTTCCCTCGTCGGGCCCGCGTCGAGGTGGCCCGTTGGCCGTCAGCGCAGCATGGTGTTCTCCTGCCGGGAAATACAGGAAAGAATGCCGGACAATCCGAGGTCTTCGGCGTCAGCCGTGGCGTGATCCGCAGCGGCGCCGCCACCGCGCGGTTGTGGTTCCGGTCCTCCGCGACCCCGTTTCCCGCCGGCTCACAGGTCGACGATCCGGTCCTGCGCGGAGAGGTGTTCCACCAGCAGGCGCGCCGGCCTGGTCATGTTCTCGCGGCGCTGGAAGCAAAGCCTGAGGCGCCGGACCGCCCAGGCCTCCAGCAGAGGTCGCGCCACCATCCCGCCGCCCCGCCGCGGCCGGGCGACGGCGGCGGGCAGGATGGACAGCCCGTGGCCGGCCTCCACCATGCGCGCGATGGTTTCGTTGCCCGCGACCTGCACGCGGCAACGCAGTTCCAGCTGCGCCCCCTCGGCCGCCCGCTCCAGGATGGTATTGAGCGAACTGCCGGGCCGGCCCACCACGAAGTCGAAGGGCAGCATCTCGTTCAGCGTCAGCGCACGGCGCGCGGCGAGCGGATGGCCCGCGGGCAGCACCGCAACCAGCTTCTCGGTCTTGTAGGGCAGCGTCCGGAGCGCGCCGGCGGAGTAGGGCTCGGCGAAGATCGAGAAGTCCGCCGTGCCCTCGGCCGCCATCTGCACCGCCTCGCGGCTGAGCGCGTCGCGCACCGCGATGGTGATGCCCGGATGCAGCAGCGAGAACTCCCGCAACTCCTCGGGAAGATAGGAGGCGGCGACGGAGGTGCTGGCCGCGATGGTGACCGTGCCGCGCACGCCCTCGGCGAACTCGGCCATTTCCAGCTGCATCTGCGCGAGGTTGCGCAGCACGGCATGCGCGTTGCGCAGCATCACCGAGGCCGCCGGGAGCGGCTCCAGCCCCTCCGGCTGGCGGTGGAAGAGCTTGCTGCCCAGCCGCGCCTCCAGCGCAGCGAGCCGCTTGCTGACGGCCGAGATCGCGATGTTCTCGCGCTGGGCCGCCTTGCTGATCGAGCCGGTCTCCATGACCGCGACGAAGAGGCGGAGCGTCTTGAGGTCCATGCGCCAGGTTTCCCCAAGCCGCCCCCTTTGTCCATGGACGAGCCTGCCGCCCCTCCGATTTCTCCATCTGAGAAACCCCCTTGGCCGCTTACCATTTGCCCGGGCGAACCGGCGGCCCCAACCTCCCTGCAACCAATTCGGAGGAAACCGTCGGGTGTCGCTCAGCAACCGAAAGATCAAGATCGCCGTCCTGCCGGGAGACGGCATCGGCCAGGAGATCATCCCCCAGGCCGTGAAGGCGGTGAACGCCGTCAGCGGGCGCCTCGCCGTCGAGATGGGCCAGGGCGAGATCGGCTGGAGCTCGGTCGTGAAGTCCGGCGAGGCGCTGCCCCAGGCGACGCTCGACCTTATCGAGAATTCCGATGCGATCCTGTTCGGCGCCATCGGCGGGCCGGAATACGAGGCCTGGAAGCGCGCCAACCCGCGCGGTTCGCCGCTGCTGCGGCTGCGGCAGGACATGAAGCTCTTCGCCAACTACCGGCCGATCACGCTCTTCCTGGAACTGGAGAACGCCTCGACGCTGAAGCCCGAGGTGATCCGCGGGCTCGACCTGCTCATCATCCGCGAGCTGAACGGCGACATCTATTTCGGCGAGCCGCGCGGCATGGTCTCCGACAAGCCGGGCGAGCGCGAATCCATCAACACCATGCGCTACACCGAGCCGCAGATCCGCCAGGTGGCGCATGCCGGCTTCAAGGCGGCGCGGCGGCGCCGGAAGAAGCTCTGCTCGGTGGACAAGGCCAACGTCCTGGAAACCATGGGCCTCTGGCGCGACGTGATGACCGAGGTCGGCCGCGAATACCCCGACGTGGAGCTGACGCATCTCTTCGTGGACGCAGCGGCGATGGAGCTGGTGCGCCGGCCCACGCATTTCGACGTGATCGTCACCGGCAATATGTTCGGCGACATCCTCTCGGACGAGGCGGCGATGCTGACGGGCTCGCTCGGCATGCTGCCTTCCGCCTCAATCGGCATCGGCTCGAAGGGTCTGTTCGAGCCGTGCCACGGTTCGGCGCCTGATATCGCGGGCAAGGGCGTCGCCAATCCGCTCGCCGCCATCCTCTCGGCCGCGCTGATGTTCCGCTACAGCTTCGACTTGGAGGAGGAGGCACAGCGTATCGAGGCGGGCGTGCGGAAGGTGCTGTCCGACGGCCTGCGCACAGGCGACATCATGGAGAAGGGCGCGACCCGCGTGGGCACGGAGGAGATGGGCGAGGCGGTGGCCAAGGCCATCGCGGCGGCGGCGTGACGGCCATGGCGCGCCCCCTCACGCTCTTCGAGAAGATCTGGGTGCCGCATGAGGTGCACCGCGACGAGGACGGGCAGAGCCTCCTCTATGTCGACCGGCACTTCATCCATGACGGCTCGCGGACGGCCTACAAGCAGCTCGCGGATCGCGGCCTCGGCGTGCGCCGGCCGGACCTGACCTTCGCGAGCCCGGACCACTATGTCCCCACCACCAGCCGCGACTTCGCCGATGTGGACGGCGAGGACCGCAAGGACATGGTGTCCTCGCTCACGCGCAACACGGCCGCCTCCGGGGTCACGGAATACGGCCTGACCGACGACCGCCACGGCATCGTGCACGTCATGGGGCCGGAGCAGGGGCTGAGCCTGCCGGGGATGCTGATCCTCTGCGGCGACAGCCACACCTCGACACATGGCGCGGTCGGCGCACTGGCCTTCGGCATCGGCGCCTCGGAAGTGGCGCATGTGCTGGCGACGCAGGCGCTCTGGCAGCGCAAGCCGAAGACCATGCGCGTGATGATCGAGGGCGAGCTGGCCGAGGGCGTCTCGGGCAAAGACGTGGTGCTGGCGCTGGTCGCCCAGATCGGCGTGAACGGCGCGACCGGCCATGTCATCGAATATGCGGGATCGACGATGGAGGCGCTCTCCGTCGAGGGCCGTCTGACCATCTGCAACATGTCCATCGAGGCCGGTGCGCGCGCTGGAATGGTGGCGCCGGACGAGGCGACCTTCGCCTATCTGAAGGACAGGCCGCATGCGCCGAAGGGCGAGGAATGGGATGCGGCCGTGGCGCGCTGGCGCGGGCTCGCGACCGATCCCGGCGCGATCTTCGACCGCGAGGTCTTCCTCGATGCCGCGGCGATCGAACCCATGGTGACCTGGGGCAACCGTCCCTCGGAAGCGGTGCCCGTCACCGCGGCGGTCCCGGATGTCGCCTCCGTGGAGGATCCCGCCCAGCGCCGCGTGCTGCAGGCCGCGCTCGACTACATGGGGCTGAAGGCGGGCATGCGGCTCACCGACGTGCCGGTGGACTATGTCTTCATCGGCTCCTGCACCAACGGCCGCATCGAGGACTTCAGGGCGGCCGCCAGCGTGCTGCTCGGCCGCCATGTGGCACCTGGCGTGAAGGCCATCGCGGTGCCGGGATCCGGCCTCGTACGGCTCCAGGCGGAGGCGGAAGGGCTCGACCGCATTTTCATCGAGGCGGGCTTCGAGTGGCGCTATTCCGGCTGCTCCATGTGCCTGGCCGTGAATGGCGACACGGTGCCGGCCGGCAAGCGCAGCGCCTCGACCTCGAACCGCAACTTCGTGGGGCGGCAGGGGCCGGAGGCGCGCACCCATCTGGTGAGCCCGGCCACGGCGGCGGCGACCGCCATCGCCGGCCGCTTCGCCGATCACCGCACGCTGGGAGGCTGATATGGCCAAGTTCGAGACCCTCGTCGCGATCGCTGCCCCGATGGAGCAGCGCGACATCAACACGGACGCGGTGATTCCTGGCCGCTTCCTGCGCCGCAAGCGTGAGGAAGGTTTCGGCGATTGCCTCTTCCGCGACCTGCGCTTCCACGAGGACGGCAGCGAGAACGACGCCTTCGTCCTGAACCAGCCGGCCTTCCGCGATGCGAAGGTGATCGTGGCCAACGAGAATTTCGGCTGCGGCTCCTCACGGGAATCCGCCGTCTTCGCGCTCCATGACTACGGCATCCGCTGCGTGATCGCGCCGAGCTTCGGCGACATCTTCCACAACAACTGCTTCAAGAACGGACTGCTGCCGATCGTGCTGCCGGAGGCTGAGGTCGCGGAGTTGCGCGCCCAGGCCGGCACCATGCAGGGCGCGCCTTTCGCCATCGACCTGGCCGCACAGACGGTCACCGGGGTGGACGGCGTTATCAGGCGCTTCGAGGTCGATCCCTTCCGCAAACGCCTGCTCCTGCAGGGCATGGACGAGATCGATTTCACGCTTGGGTTCGAGGACAAGATCGCGGCCTTCGAGGCCGCACGCTGACAAGTACGACTTAAGGGAACGACGTCCAATGAACATCAAGCTTTCGAGGCGCGCGGCGCTGTTGGGGATCGCCGCGTCCCTGTCGGCGCCGGCGATCCGCGCGCAGGGCAATTACCCAACCCGCCCGGTTCGCCTCATCGTGAACTTCGGCGCCGGCGGCGCGGCGGACACTGTCGCGCGGCTGATCCAGCCGAAGATGTCCGAGGCGCTGGGCCAGTCGCTCATCGTCGAGAATCGGACCGGCGCGGGCGGCACCATCGGCGCGGTCGCGGTCGCTCGCTCCGATCCTGACGGCTACACCCTGATGTTCGATAGCCCGAACCATCTCATCAATCCGCTGCTGCAGCCGAATGTCCCTATCAACTACGAGACCAGCTTCAGCTACATCTCGGGCGTCACCATCCAGCCCTGGTTATGGATCGTCTCCACCAGCTACCGGGCGACGGACCTGCAGGGCTTCATCGCCGAATCCCGCGAGCGCGGCGGCACGGTGATCTTCGGCTCCTCGGGCATTGGCAGCGCCGGCCATCTTTCGGGCGAGCTGCTGGGCCAGCGGAGCGGCCTGCCGATGGAGCACGTGCCTTACCGCAGCGGCGCGGAGGCCTCGAACGACGTCGCGGGCGGCAACCTGCATGTGGCGTGCATCACCGTCTCCTCGGCGCTGCCGGCCATCAATGCGGGCAAGGCCCGCTATATCGCCAGCACGGGGGCGCGGCGCTCCGTGGCCCTGCCGGATCTGCCGACCTTCGCGGAGAGCGGTTTCCCGGGCTTCGACGTGACGAGTTGGGTCGGTCTCTTCGGTCCGGCCGGCTTGC
>JAQGHZ010000042.1 GCA_028291485.1 Rubritepida sp.
GCAAGCCGCATGACCGCGCTGCCTACGGGCCGGAGATGGGCCGCGACATCACCCGGCTGATGGACCACCTCGGCATCGCGAAGGCCCATATCGTCGGCTATTCCATGGGCGCGCATATCGTTGCCCAGCTCGCGACGCTGGAGCCCGCGCGCTTCCTCACGCTCACCCTGGGCGGCGCGCCCGGCCGCCTCGGCTGGACGGCGGAGGACCAGCGCCGCGTGGACATCGAATCCGCCGAGATGGACGAGGGCCTGCTGCGCTCGCAGTTCATCCGGCTCTGGCCGCACGACCGCCACCCGCCGAGCGAGGCGGAGATCCGCGCGGATTCCGAGCGCCGGCTGGTCGGCCAGGACGCGCGTGCCCTCGCCGCCGTCCGCCGTTCCAACCCCGACCAGGTGGTGCCGATCGAGCGGCTGGCCGCCGTGCCCATGCCGGTTCTCGGCATCGTCGGCACGGCCGATCCCTATCTGCGCGGCTTCGAGCAGTTGAAGGCGGCGATGCCTTCGCTCCAGCTCGTCACCATCCCCGGCGCGAGCCATGGCGGCGCGCCGGGGACGCCGCAGTTCCGCGAGGCGCTCCTCGCCTTCCTGCAGGCGCACCCGGCCTCGACGAGCGGTTAGAGCATGATCGCCGCAGGTGGAATCACCGGAGGCGTGAATCATGCTCTCAAAACGACAAGCCAGAGCTTTTGCAGTGAGCTCTTGCGAACGGAAAAAGTTCTAGCCGGCCAGTTTCGCGCCGATCCGCAGCACGTGCTCCACGTCGCTCTCGTCGTTCCACATGTGGAAGGCGAAGCGCAGCAGGCCGCGGCGGATGGTGAAGTCCACGCCCTCCGCCTTCAGCGCGGCGGCGAAGGCGTCGAGCTTCGCATCGCCCGTGGCCTCGGGACCGCCGACCAGGTTGCGCGCGCCGACGGTGACCATGTGGCTCTGCGCCTCCGGGAAGGGCGGGCGGTTCACCGGCCAGCCCTGCTGCGCGAGCCCTTCGGCGAGGCGCCTGGCCAGCGCCGTCACGCGCCGCTCGATGTTGGCGACGCCCACCTCCAGCGTCTCGCCCATCGCGGCATGCGCGGCGGTCAGGCCGAGATAGTTGAGGTGGCCAAGCTCGAAGCGCTGCGCATCGTCGCGGAAGGCAAATTTGCGGCCCTCGAAGGCGGAGTAGTGGCCGCCGGTGGCGATCGCCGTGCGGGCCACCGACATCGGCGTCAGCTTCGTGATCCATTCCTTGCGAACATACAAAAATCCCTGGCCGCGCAGACCGTTCATCCCCTTGCTGGTGCTGGTGACCAACGCATCGATCATCTCGCGCTCGACATCGAGGCGCATGACGCCGAGGCACTGCACGCCGTCCACCAGGAGGAGCGCGCCCGCCGCCCGCGCCGCGGCGCCGATGGTGGCGAGGTCGGTGCGGAAGCCGGGCGTGAAGGTGATGGCGGAGGCGGCGACGAGGCGCGTGCGCCCATCGATCGCCTCGGCCATGGCTGGGGCGTCGATGGCGCCCCGGTCCGGCGCGACGACGCGGACCTCGATGCCGAAGCGTTGCGACAGCAGCTCCCAGATATAGACGTTGTTGGCGTGCTCCAGCTCCTCGCTGACCACGACATTGTCCCCGGCCTGCCAGGGCAGCGCGGTCGCGATGGCGTTGAGCCCCTCGGAGACGTTGCGGGTGAAGGCGATCTCTTCGGGCGTGGCGCCGATCAGCTTGGCGAAGAGCGCGCGGGTCTCGTCCTTCATCGTGGTCTCGGCGATGTCGCCGGCGACGACCTCATGCTCGGCGGCCAGCCGCGACGTCACCGCGGCATGTACGCTCTCGGAGAGCAGGCCACGCGAGCCGAGGTTGAGGTAGGTGCCGCGCACGGCCGCCGCGTAACGCGCGCGGATCGCGGGCCAGTCGGGAGTGAAGGGGGCGGGCGCCGGGGACAGGCTCTGGCGGTCGGGAACTTCGTTCATGGACGACTTCTCCTCATCAGAAGTTGCGGCCTTGCGCCAGCTCGGCCTCGAGGTGTCGGGCCCGAAACGAAAGAAAGGCGCAAATGGCGAAATAGAGCAAGGCGACGAAGAGGTACGCCTCGACATAGTAGCGGGACCAGGCGGGGTCCTCGAGCGCGGCCATGGCGCCTCCCAGCACGTCGAAGAGTCCGATCACCACCAGCAGCGAGGTGTTCTTGAAGGCCCGGATCACGTCGTTGGCGAGCGCCGGGACCGCGATGCGCAGCGCCTGGGGCAGGATCACCCGTGTGGTCCGTGCCCAGGCGCCGAGGCCCAGCGCCCGCGCCGCCTCCTCCTGCCCGCGCGGCAGGGCCTGAAGGCCGCCGCGCACCGCCTCGGCCGAATAGGCCGCGAAGAAGATCGCCATGCCGAGCTGGGCGCGGAGCAGCTTGTCGGGGTTCATGCCCTCGGGGAGGAAGAGCGGCACCAGCAGCGAGGCCATGAACAGCACGTTCACCAGCGGCAGTCCGCGCACGATCTCCACATAGCCGCGCGAGACGCCGCGCAGCACGGGCAGTTCGCTGCGCCGGCCGAGCGCCAGCACCACCGCCAGCGGCATGCCCAGCGCCACCGTGCCGACGAAGAGCAGCACCGCCAGCGGCAGCCCGCCCCAGCGGCCGGTGGGCACGTAGCTCAGGCCGAGGATGCCGCCGGTCTGCAGGACCAGCGCAGCAGCGATGGCCGCGATCCAGGCCACCAGCAGTGCGCGGGACCAGAGGACGCGGATCGTGGTGATCGCCGTCATGACGCCCAGCAGCCCGACCACCAGCCCGCCGCGCCATTGCTCGTCATAGGGATAGGTGGCGAAGAGGATGACGCGCCACTTCTGGCCGATCACCGCCCAGCAGGCGCCGGCGGCCGTGCGGCAGACCGTCGGATCCGGCGTCGCCCAGACGGCCTGCGTGACGAGCCAGTGCCACAGGCCCGGGCCGACCCAGACGCAAAGGGCCAGGATCGCGACGGTGAGCGCGATGCTGATCGGGCCGGCGAAGAACTCCCGCCGCAGCCAGCCGATCGCACCGACCCGCGGCACGGGTGGCGGCGGGCGCGAGAGGTCCAGCACGATTCCCTGGTCCATCCCTCAGCGCTCCTGCAGCAGGACGGCGCGATTGTAGCGGGCCATGGCGGCGCCGATGACGAGGCTGATGAAGAGGTAGACTGCCGACATCAGCAGTACCGCCTCCACCACATGACCCGTCTGGGCGAGGGTGGTGTTGGAGATATTCACCACGTCCGGATAGCCGATGGCGACGGCCAGCGAGGAGTTCTTGACCAGGCTGACATATTGCGCGGCCAGCGGCGGCACCATGACGCGCAGCGCCTGCGGCATCACCACGAGGCGCGAGATCTGGCCCCGTTTCAGTCCCAGCGCGCGAGCCGTCTCGACCTGCGCCTTGGGCACGGAGAGCACGCCACCACGCACGATCTCGGCCACGAAGGCCGCGATGTAGAGCGAAAGTCCCAGGAAGAGCGCCACGAACTCCGGACTCACCGAGATGCCGCCCCGGATGGCGAGGCCGCGCACGGCCGGCCATTCCAGGGCGGTGGGCGCGCCGCCGATCGCCCAGGCGGCGAGCGGCAGGACCAGGATCAGCGCGATGGCGGGCCAGAGCACGGGCCAGCGCCGGAGGCGTGCCAGGACGGCCCACCCGATCGCCAGGACGAAGCCCGCGAGCAAGGCCCAGCCCGCCATCTCCCAGGCCGGATGCGGCTGCGGCCAGGCCAGCATCACGCCGCGATTGCTGATCAGCAGGCCTTCCATCGGCCGCAGCGCCTGGCGCGGTCCCGGCAGGCGCGTGATCAGCCAGTACCAGAAGATGATCTGCAGCAGCTGCGGCGTGTTGCGGAAGAGCTCGACATAGGCCCCCGACAGCGCCCGCGCGCCGAGGTTGGGCGAAAGCCGCATCAGCCCCAGCGCCACGCCGAGGATGGTCGCCGCGACGATGGCGAAGGCGGAGACCTTCAGCGTGTTCAGCAACCCCACGAGAAAGGCGCGCGCATAGGTGTCGCTCGGCTGGAAGGGGATCGCGGATTCGCCGATGCCGAAGCCGGCCTGCTCCCAGAGGTAGGAGAACCCCATGGCGATGCCGCGCCGACCCAGCGCATCGGCGGCGTTGCCGAGGCACCAGGCGAAGGCGCCGAGCAGGACGGCCAGCAGCGCCGCCTGAAGCGCGATATCGCGCGGCCGGGGCCGCTGTCGGGGCGCGGCCGCGCTCACCTCAATTGAACGGGGGCGTGTAGATCAGCCCGCCGCGAGACCAGAGGTCGTTGATGCCGCGCGGCAGGTTCAGCCCCGATTGCGCGCCGAAATTGCGGTCGTAGATCTCGGCATAATTGCCGACGCTGCTGACGACGCGATAGGCCCAGCGCTCCTCAAGGCCGAGGGCGCGGCCCAAGCCCGGCGTCACGCCCAGGAAGCGGCGAATGCCGGGATCCTCGGAGGCCAGCGCCTGTTCGACATTGGCGGAGGTGAGGCCGGTTTCCTCGGCCTCGATCGTCGCGTTGACCACCCAGGTCACGATGTCGCGCCACTGCTCGTCGCCATGCCGCACCACCGGGGCCATGGGGTCGCGCCCGAAGACCTCGCGCAGGATCACGAAGTCATTGGGGTTGGAGGCGAAGGTGGCGCGCTGCGCGGCGAGGCCGGACGTCGTCTGCACGTTCACGTCGCAGCGGCCGGAGAAGAAGGCCTGGGCCAGCTCCTGCTGCTTGTCGATGACGACGGGCGTGTAGCGCATGTTGTTCCGCGCGAAGACGTCGGCGACCACGCGCTCGGAGGTGGTGCCGGGCGCCACGCAGACGGTGGCGCCGTCGAGGTCGCGCACCGAGGTGGCGTTCAGCGAGCGCGGCACCATGAAGCCCTGGGCATCGTAGAAGGTGACGGGTGCGAAGTTGAAGCCCATCGCCGTGTCGCGTGTCAGCGTGACGGTCACGGCATTGACCAGCAGGTCCACCTCGCCGGTCTGCAGGACGGGGAAGCGCGTCTGCGCCGTGGTGCGGACGTAGCGGACCTTGTTCGGATCACCGAGCACCGCGGCCGCGACGGCGCGGCAGGTGTCGACATCCATGCCGGTCCATTCGCCACGGCTGTTCAGCATGGAGAAGCCGGCGCGCGAGCCGTGGATGCCGCAGATCAGCTCGCC
>JAQGHZ010000071.1 GCA_028291485.1 Rubritepida sp.
GCCGTCTCGCTGGGCGACGCCGCGGCCGAGCTGGTCGGCGAGGGCGGCGTGAAGCGCGAGTTCCCCGCCGTGATGGGCGGCGAGGACTTCGCGTACATGCTGGAGAAGTGCCCCGGCGCGTACATCGTCACCGGCAACGGCGACACGGCCGAGGTGCACAATCCGAGCTTCGACTTCAACGATGCGGCGATCCCTTACGGGGCCGGCGTGCTGGCCGCCGTGGTCGAGGCGAAGCTGGCGCGGGTGAAGGATGCGACGCCGGATAACTGATTGAGAGGGATCCCCACCAGGGCTTTTGGCCCTGGACCCCTTTTATTGATGCCCGACCTTTTACTGATGAAGGTGCAGGAAACGGTGGACATGCATGTCCACCCTGCCGGGGTCCAGGGGCAGCGCCCCTGGCCTTCCCTCACAGATGCTTCGCGAAGAACTCCAGCGTCCGCTTCTGCGCGACCCCCGCGTCCTTCGGCATGTAGCTGCCGCGCTCCTCGCAGCCGAAGCCGTGGCCCGCGCCGGGATAGACGAAGACCTCCACCTCCGGCCGCGCGGCCTTGATCGCCTCGACATCCGTCATCGGGATGGAGCCGTCCGTCTCGCCGAAATGCAGCTGCGTCGGGCAGTTCGGCACCTCCGACTTCGCCGCCGCGATGCCGCCGCCGTACCAGCCCACCGCGGCCTGAAAGGCGGTGCTGCGCGTGGCACTGTGCCAGGCGACCGTGCCGCCCCAGCAATAGCCGATGATGCCGCGCGGGATGTCGGCGGGCAGCTGGCCGGCCGCGGCGAGGATGTCGAGCAGCGTCTTGTCGCCGGTGATCTCGCTGCGCAGCTTGAGGCCGCGGTCGATGTCGTCAGGTCCGTAGCCGAGTTCGACATCGCGCTCCGCCCGGTCGAACAGCGCCGGGACGATGACGTAGTAGCCTTCCTTCGCGAAGGCATCGGCGACGTGGCGCATGTGGTGGTTCACGCCGAAGATTTCCTGAACGATGACCAGGGCGCGATCCGCATCGACCGAGCCGGCGTGATAGGCCGACAGGCGGTGTCCGTCCGCGGCGATGAGCGTGGTGTCCATTGGCTTTGGCCTCCCAGGGTGGTTCATTGGGAGCATGGGCGATGTCGTGAACCTGCGGAAGTGGCGCCGCGCGAAGTCGAAGGAAGGGGAGGCCTCCCAGGCCGCCGCCAACCGCGCCGCCTTTGGCCGCACCAAATCCCAGAAACAGCGGGACGAGGCCGAGGAAGCGCAGCGCCGCGCCCTGCTCGACCAGGCGAAGCTCGAGACCGGACCGCCGGATTAACTTTCAGGCACTCGCGCGCAGCCTCTCCACGCCGTAATCCGGGAGCGGCGGCACCAGCTCCTCCACCGGCATGGGCTTCGCGACCAGGTAGCCCTGGATGATGTTGCAGCCCGCGCGGCGCAGCGCGAAGGCCTGGCCCTGCGTCTCGACCCCTTCGCCGATGACCTCGATCCCCATGCTCCGCGCCAGCGCCACCGTCGCACGCAGGACGGCGTAGGATTTCGGATCGTCCGGCAGGCCGGCGACGATCGAGCGGTCCAGCTTGAGCCGCTGCACCGGCAGCCGCACCACATGCGGCAGGCCGGAATGCCCGCCGCCGAAATCGTCGAGCGAGAGCGGCACGCCCACCACGCGCAGCGCGGCCAGCGTGCGCGCGACGCCCGGCAGGTCGCGGATGGCGAGGTCCTCCGGGATCTCGATCTCCAGCCGGTGCGGCGCCACGCCGGCGAGCGCCAGCACCTCGGCCACCTCCTCCGCGAAGGCCGGCTCGTGCAGCGTGGTCACGGAGATGTTGATGCCGAGCACGCGCGGCGCATCGGGCCGATCGCCCCAGCCCGCGATCATCCTGATGGCCTCGCGCAGCACGAAGCGGTCCAGCGCCGGCATCAGCCCGGCCTCGCTGGCGGCGGGAAGCAGCTCCGCCGGGCTGATCCAGCGACCGAGGCGGCGGCTGTTCCAGCGGATCAGCGCCTCGGCGCCGATCATCTCCTGCCGCTCGGTGTCCTGCTGGGGCTGGAGGTGCAGCTCCAGCTCGCCAGCCTCCAGCGCTTCGGCGAAGGCCTCGCGCAGCTCCGCGCGCTGCTCGGCGCGCTCGCGCAAACCCGGCTCGAAGAGGATCACCGTGTTGCGGCCCTGCGCCTTGGCCTCGTAGAGCGCGAGGTCGGCGGCGCGCAGCAGTGCCTCGCCCTCGCCGCCATGCTCCGGCGCGCAGGCGATGCCGATGCTGGCGGTGACCGGCAGCTCGGCACCCTCGATCACCAGCCGCGGGCTCAGCACCTCGCGCACCCGGCCCGCCAGTGTCTGTGCCGTCTCCGGAAGGGCGCCGAAGGCCAGGATGGCGAATTCGTCGCCGCCCAGCCGGCTCACGATGTCGGAGGGGCGCACCACCTCGCGCAGCCGCCGCGCCGCCTCGACCAGCAGCGCATCGCCCACGCCATGGCCGTAGCGGTCGTTCGCCGACTTGAAATGGTCCAGGTCGATCAGCAGCAGGAGGCCACCCTTCGGATCCACCACCATCGCCTCCAGGCCCGCGTGGAAGGTCGCGCGGTTGGCGAGGCCGGTGAGCGGGTCGTGCTCGGCCAGGTGCTCGAGCCGCTCCTGCGCGGCCTTGAGCGGCGTCATGTCGAGCAGCGAGAGCACGCAGCCCATCGCCCCCTCCTCCGACCGGATCCAGGGCGAGGCCGCGACCAGCAGCCGCAGCGCCGGCCGGTCCGGCCGGGCCAGCACCGCCTCGCTTTCGCCGGCGCGGGGAAAGCCGAAGGGCCCATCGGCGTCCCCCGCCTGGGCCAGGACCAGGCCCGATGCGGAAAGCGAGACCGGCGCCTCGCCCCCGAAGAGGTGGGTCAGATGGCCATTGGCGAAGACCGTGCGTCCCTCCGCGTCGAGCTGCCAGATGCCGACCGGCGCCACCTCTAGCAACGAGCGCAGACGCGCCCCGGACTCCGCCAGCGCCGCCTCGCCCTGCTTCACATGGGAGATGTCGATGGCGAAGCTCGCCACCTGGCCGCCGGGCAGCCTTCGCTTGCGCTGGCGCGTCCAGTGCCCGGCCGCGTCCTGCAGCTCGGCCGCCTCGCCATCCGCGTTTTCGTGCAGGACGAGCCGGCGCGAGATCTCCGCCTCCCGCTCGGCGGGCGGCAGATGCCAGAGCGCGGCCTTCAGGACCTGCTCCAGCCGCGGCCGGGGCGGCAGCGAGGCCAGCGCCTCCGACAGAACGCGGCCGGCGCGGCCATTGTGCCAGACCAGCCGCTGGTCCCGCCCATAGATCGCGGTGCGATAGGGCGTGACCTCCATCGCCGCTCGGCGCAGCCGCAGCTCGTGCCAGAGTCCCGCCTGCCACCAGGCGAAGCCCGCCATCGGCAGCGCGACGAGCCCGTGCCAGGCGGGCGCGCCCAGCGACGCCGCCAGGAGCATCGCCGCCGCCACCAGGATCGCTCCCAGCGGGACCATCGGCAGGCTCAGGCGCTGATATTGCGACATGGGGCTCTGGGCTCTCTTCCGGGGCCCGATCCTCCGCCGGAAAGGTTAACCAACCCTTTGCGCCCTTGCCGCGGACCCCCTTGCTGCGGAACCGGGCGGCATCCAGGTCGCATGGCGCCGCGCGCCAAGCTCTGCCAAGCTGCGCCCGCGCCATGGAACCCGTGCTCAACGAAATCCTCGACATCCTGATCGCCTTCGTCCTGGGTGCCATCATCGGCGCCGAGCGGGAGTGGCGGCGGCATCCGGGCGGGCTGCGCTCCTGCGCCATCGTGGCGGCCGCCTCGGCCGGCTACATGCGGCTGATGATCGAGGTGGGCGGCAACAACCTCTCGGCGGGGCTGGGCGCGCTGGTCACGGGCGTCGGCTTCCTCGGCGCCGGCGTGATCCTGCACCGCGACACCGGCGTGCGCGGCCTGTCCACCGCGGCGACCTTCTGGGCGGTGGCCGCGATCGGCGCGGCCGCGGGCGCGGGGCATCACCACCTGGCCCTGGCGCTGGCCGCCTCGGTCTTCTTCTCGCATTCGGTGCTGCGCTCGGTCTCCAGCTGGATCGAGCGCCATGCGCCGCCGGAGGACGACAGCGGGCCGAAATAGGAGGCGAAGCGCGCTCTCTAGGCGTTCACCTTTCGCCCGCTATGCTCCCGCCGAATCCCAGGGGAGCACGTCATGACCGTCATCAATCCGCCCGCCCGCGTCGCCTTCGTCGGCCTCGGCGTCATGGGAGCGGCGATGGCCGCCAACCTCCGCCGCGCCGGCTTCGAGCTCGCGATCCACTCGCGCAGCCGCGGCAAGGCGGCGACGCTGGAGGCCGCCGGCGCCACCTGGTGCGCCAGCGGCGCCGAGGCGGCGAAGGGCAGCGCCATCATCGGCCTCTGCGTCCCCGACACGCCCGATGTCGAGGCCGCGATCTTCGGCCCCGGCGGCATCGCCGAGGGTGTGGCCAAGGGCGCGACCGTCATCGACTTCTCCACCATCTCCGCCAAGGCGACGGCCGATTTCGCGACGCGCCTGCTGGCGGAGCGCGGCGCGCACCTGCTGGACAGCCCGGTCTCCGGCGGCCCGCAGGGCGCGATCGACGGCATCCTGACCTGCATGGTCGGCGGCGACCGCGGCGCCTTCGAGGCGGCGGCGGCCTATTTCGGCGCGGTGGGGCGCACGGTGACGCTTCTGGGGCCGGCGGGCTCGGGGCAGGTCTGCAAGTCCGCCAACCAGCTCGTCATCTGCGCGACGTTGGTGGCGGTGAGCGAGGCGCTGGCCCTCGGCAGGAAGGCCGGCCTCGACCCCGAGGCGATGCGCGGCGCGCTGACCGGCGGCTCGGCCGACAGCTTCGTGATGCGCAACCACGCCAAGCGCCTGCTGGAAGGAAAGTTCACCCCCGGCTTCCGCGCCGAACTGATGCGCAAGGACATGCGCCTGGCCGCGCAGGCAATCCGCGACCACGGCGTCTTCGGCCCGGCGACGGCGATGGCGGCACCGCTGCTGGAGCTCGTCTGCAACCGGGGTGCCGGCAAGAAAGATCTGGTGGCGCTGGGGCGGATGATCGGGGAGCTGTCGGGCGTCGGTCCGCTCGCCGCGGACCGGCCGCGTTCGGACTGACCACGTTCGGACTGGCCACGTTCGGACTGGCCACGTTCGGACTGGCCACGTTCGGACTGGCCACGTTCGGACTGGCCACGTTCGGACTGGCCGCGGATTACTGACGGCTGAAGAGCATGCGGCCCAGCACGCCGGGGCCCAGCAGCTCGGCGATCTTCCGGATGATGAAATAGCGCATGAGGATCAGCCACAGCAGCACGCAGGTGGCGATCCGCTGCTGCCAGTTTCCGCCGGCGACCTCGCTGACGGCGCGGACGATCCCACGGCCATGGATGAGGGCGACGACCGCTTCCTCGACGATGGTCAGGACCACGAGCAGGATCAGGAAGAAAGACGCCTTGCGCAGGATCGCGAGGGCGGGGATCGGTGCCCTCACCTTCCAACGCTCCCCCAGCCGCGCGGCCTGTCCGAGGAGCATGAACTTCCCCAGAATGGCCGCCTTGACCACGGCCACCCCGTAATCCGCATAAGGGATGCCGTCCGCCTGCAGCACGGCGTCCCGGTAGAAGATGATCGCGCCGAAGCAGATGTAGAGATAGGCGAAGACGATTCCGTAGGCCTTGGCCTCGTGCAGCACCTTCTCGCGAAGGGGTCGGGTCGGCTGCGGCCTGCTCCTGCTGTCCATCGACATGTTCTTTTTCTTTCAATCCGCGCGGGGATGCGCAAGGCGCCAGGTGGCGAGCAGCCCTTCCGCGTCCACGGAGGTGTAGCGCTGCGTCGTCGAGAGGCTGGCATGGCCGAGCAGCTCCTGGATCGCGCGCAGGTCCGCGCCGCCGGCGAGGAGGTGCGTCGCGAAGGAATGGCGCAGCGCATGCGGCGTCGCGTGCTCGGGCAGGCCGGCGAGCCGGCGGTAGTCGCGCAGCGACTTCTGGGCCACGGCCGCATCGAGCCGCTTGCCGCGCGCGCCCAGGAAGAGCGGCTCGTCCGGCTCCGCCGCGAGACGGTGCCTCAGCCATTCGGCGATGGCCTGCCGCACCACGGGCAGCACCGGCACCACGCGCTGCTTGCCGCCCTTGCCGGTGATGCGCAGCGCGGCATCGTCGCCGGGCAGCGGCGCCTCGCCGACCGAGAGGCCCAGCGCCTCGCTGATGCGCAGCCCGCAGCCGTAGAGCAGCGTGAAGAGCGCCGTGTCGCGCGCGGACTGGTATTCGGGCCGCTCGGCGCGATCGGACTGGTGCGCCATGCCGATCTCGACACCGACGGCGCGGGCATCCGCCTTGTTCAGCGCGCGCGGCATGGGCTGCACGCGCTTGGGCCCGCGCATGCCGGCGATGGCCAGCGGCGCGATGCCGTGCCGCCGGGCGAGGAAGCGAAGGAAACTGCGGATCGCGGCGAGCTGGCGCGCGCGCGTGGCGTTGTTCGCGCCCGCCTTCGCACGCATCGCGAGAAAGCCGCGCAGATCGGCCGGGCGCAGCGCGGCCATCGCCTCGAGGTCCGGTTCCACGCCCAGATGCGTGGTGAGGAAGCCCAGCAGGTCGCCGACGTCGCGCCCATAGGCCTCGATGGTGTGCGGGCTCGCTCGCCGCTCGGAGGCGAGCCAGGCGAGGAATCGTTCCCGGGCCTCGATCCCGGTCATCGTGCCAGGGGGGGTGCCAAGGGGGGCGCCAGGGGGGTTGCCGGGGGTCGCGCCAGAACGGCGGCCAGGGCCCGCGCGAGGAAGGCGAGGACCTCCGGCTCGTTCGGCAGGTCCGCGGCCTCGCGCGCGCCGAGCACCAGCGTGTGGTCGCCGACGCGCAGCAGCGCCTCGCGGGTGACGAGAGGCGCCGCCTCGCCATGCAGCGCCGGGCTCGCGCGGGTGACGTCGCGCGCCATGGCGACCGAGCCCGGGACGGCGGCGATCAACCGGCAGGATTCCACGCCGAGCCGGGCGGGCCATTCGTCGCGCACGCAGTCGAAGGGGTCGGCCGCGGCGATGAGCGCCAGCACGGCCTCCGCGACCTTCGCGGAAAAGGCCCGCTGGGTGCGGCCCGCTTCGAGCACGTTGCGCCACGTCTCGCGCCCGGCCTCGACCATCGCCGTCATGTGGTCGGCCAGCGGCTCGCCATGGACGCGGCGCGGCGGCGTGAGCACGGCATAGAGCTGCGGCCGCGCGGCGAGGAATCCCGGATGGGCGTGGAGGAAGGCCTCCACCGCGGCAGCCTCCTCCTCGTCGCGCGGCGCGGCTTTCAAAGGATCGACTGCCCGGTCTTCGCCCAGTCGGCGAGGAAGGCCTCGAGGCCCTTGTCGGTCAGCGGGTGCTTCATCATGGCCCGGATCACCGACGGCGGCATGGTGCCGACATGCGCGCCGAGCTTGGCCGCCTGCAGCACGTGCACGGGGTGGCGGATCGAGGCGACCAGCACCTCGGTGCGGAAGTTGTAGTTGTCGTAGATCTGCACGACGTCGGCGATCAGCTCCATGCCGTCGTAGCCGATATCGTCGAGCCGGCCGACGAAGGGCGAGATGAAGGCCGCGCCCGCCTTGGCCGCCAGCAGCGCCTGGTTGGCGGAGAAGCACAGCGTCACGTTGACGGGCGTGCCCTCGTCGCTCAGCACCTTGCAGGTGCGCAGGCCGGCCTCGGTCAGCGGCACCTTCACGGCCACGTTCTTGGCGATGGCGCGCAGGTAGCGGCCTTCCTTCAGCATGGTCTCGTGGTCGGTGGCGGTGACCTCGGCGGAGACGGGGCCGTCGGTGATGGAGCAGATCTCGGCGATCACCTCGCTCATCTTGCGGCCGGACTTGGCGATCAGGCTGGGATTGGTCGTCACGCCGTCCATCAGGCCCGTGCCCGCGAGGGAACGGAGCTCGGCGACGTCGGCGGTGTCCGCGAAGAACTTCATGGGGGGTATCATCCTCTCACAGCGGCGATAACAACAGCGATTCGGAGGGAGCGGGATTGACCCGCGCGTGCTGTGTCGCGCAGTGGATAGCCCATGGCGACCTCGACCCAAAGACCGGAAGACCGAAAGGCCGGCCGGCGCGTCCGGGTGCTTCTGCCATTGCCCCTGGAGAGCGCCTACGACTATCGCCTGCCGCCGGAGCTGGCGGCCGGGCCGGGCAGCTTCGTGGAGGTCCCCCTCGGCGGCCGGGTGAGCCTGGGCGTGGTCTGGGACGAGCTGGAGAA
>JAQGHZ010000085.1 GCA_028291485.1 Rubritepida sp.
CCGAGGGCTATTCCGGCCGCCGCTACTACGGCGGCTGCGAGTATGTGGACATCGCCGAGACGCTGGCGATCGAGCGCGTGAAGCAGCTCTTCGGCGCCGCCTTCGCCAACGTCCAGCCGCATAGCGGCGCCCAGGCCAACCAGGCCGTGGTCTTCGCGCTGATGCAGCCGGGCGACACCTTCATGGGCCTCGACCTCGCGGCCGGCGGACACCTGACGCATGGCTCGCCCGCCAATCAGTCCGGCAAGTGGTTCAAGGTGGCGCCCTACACGGTGCGCCGCGAGGACCAGCTGATCGACATGGACGAGGTGGCGCGCATCGCCCGCGAGTCCAAGCCGAAGGTCATCGTCGCCGGCGGCTCGGCCTATGCCCGCCATTGGGACTTTGCCCGGTTCCGTGAGATCGCGGACGAGGTCGGCGCGTACTTCATGGTGGACATGGCGCATTTCGCCGGCCTCGTGGCCGGCGGCGCGCATCCCTCGCCGGTGCCGCACGCGCATGTCACCACCAGCACCACGCACAAGACGCTGCGCGGCCCGCGCGGCGGCCTGATCCTCACCAATGACGAGGCGCTGGCGAAGAAGATCAACTCCGCCGTCTTCCCGGGCCTCCAGGGCGGGCCGCTGATGCATGTCATCGCCGGCAAGGCCGTGGCCTTCGCCGAGGCGCTGCGCCCCGACTTCCGCGCCTATGCCAAGCAGACCGTCGCCAATGCCAAGACGCTGGCGGACAGCCTGAAGGCCCAGGGCTTCGGCATCGTCACCGGCGGCACGGACAACCACCTCCTGCTGGTGGACCTCCGGCCGAAGAGCCTGACCGGCAAGGATGCCGAGGCGGCGCTGAACCGCGCCCACCTCACCTGCAACAAGAACGCGATCCCCTTCGATCCGGCCAAGCCGATGGTGACCTCGGGCGTGCGGCTGGGCTCGCCGGCGGCGACCTCGCGCGGCTTCGGCGAGGCGGAGTTCAAGCAGGTCGCGGCGCTGATCGGCCGCGTGCTGGAGGGGCTGGTCTCGGCCAACTCGGCCGAGGGCAATGCGGCCGTGGAGAAGGCGGTCGGCGAAGAGGTGAAGGCCCTCTGCGCGAAGTTCCCGATTTATTGATGTGCTGAGCCGGCTTGGCTTCGCGTCGCCGCGGGCGCACATGTGAATCGGTCGGTCTGGGCGCGCCGGCCGCACGTGCGGCCGGATTCGTCCCGGGCGCCGAGCACCCTGCCCCGTAGCTCTGGCTTGGAGATCGCGCGTTGCGCTGCCCTTATTGTAGCAATGACGAGACCCAGGTGAAGGACAGCCGTCCCTCCGAGGACGGCTCCTCCATCCGGCGCCGGCGCTTCTGCCCGGCCTGCGGCAATCGCTTCACCACCTTCGAGCGCGTGCAGCTGCGCGAGCTCACCGTCCTCAAGACCGACGGCCGCCGTGTGCCCTTCGATCGCGACAAATTGGGCAAATCGATCCGCATCGCCTGCCGCAAGCGGCCCATCGATGACGATCGGATCGAGCGCCTGCTCAACGGCATCCAGCGCCGCCTTGAGATGGAGGCCGAGGCGGAAATCTCCTCGCGCCGGATCGGCGAGATGGTCATGGAGACGCTGAAGGGCGTGGACCAGGTGGCCTATGTCCGCTTCGCCTCGGTCTACCAGAACTTCTCGGAAGCCAAGGATTTTCAAGCTTTCCTTGGCGGCCTGGACGCTCCGTGAAGACGGGGCCCTGATGTCTGACGAGGCCCATATGCGGGCCGCGCTCCAGGTCGCGGCGCGGGGCCTCGGCAACACCTGGCCGAACCCCTCGGTGGGTTGCGTGCTGGTGAAGAACGGGGTGGTCCTCGCCCGCGGCTGGACCCAGCCCGGCGGCCGCCCCCATGCCGAGGTCGAGGCGCTGAACCGGGCCGGCGAGGCGGCCCAGGGCGCCACCGCCTATGTCACGCTGGAGCCCTGCTCGCATCATGGCCGCACGCCGCCCTGCTGCGACGCGCTGATCCGCGCCGGCGTCTCGCGTGTCGTGGTGGCGCTGCGCGACCCGGACAGCCGGGTGGACGGGCGCGGCTTTGCCCGCCTGCGCGCCGCTGGAATCACGGTCGAGGAGGGGCTGATGGGCGCGGAGGCGGCGGCGCTGAATGCCGGCTTCATCCGCCGCGTGACCCAGGGCCTGCCGGTCGTGACCCTCAAGCTCGCCTCCACGCTGGACGGCCGCATCGCCACCGCTTCGGGCGAAAGCCGCTGGATCACGGGCGAGGGCGCCCGCCGCGCCGTCCATGCGCTGCGTGCCAGGCATGACGCGGTGATGGTCGGCAGCGGCACCGCGATCGCCGACGATCCGGAGCTCGACTGCCGCATTCCCGGCATGGACCCGGTGCCGATGCTGCGCGTGGTGGCCGATGCCCGCCTGCGCCTGCCGCTGACGGCCAGGCTCGTCACCCAGGCGGCCACCCGGCCGACCTGGCTGCTGACCGGCTCCGGCCACCGTCCGGCGCAACTCACGCCCTATATCGCCGCGGGGGTCGAGGTGGTGACCATTCGCCGGACCCATGGCGACGGTCTCCAGCCGCGCGCCATGCTGCAGGCACTGGGCGCGCGCGGTGTCACCCGCGTGATGGTGGAGGGCGGCGCGAACCTCGCCGCCTCGCTGCTCAAGGCGGGGCTGGTGGACCGGCTGGTCTGGTTCCACGCGCCTGCCACGATGGGCGCGGAGGGGCTGGAAAGCCTGGCTGACCTCGGCGTCGGCCCGCTTTCAGCCATGCCGCGCTTCCGCCTCCTGGACTCGCGGCGCCTGGGCGCCGACATCATGAGCGATTACGTGAAGGAATAGCGCATGTTCACCGGGATCATCACCGCCCTCGGCACGCTGCGCGAGGTCCTGCCCCAGGGCGGCGGCCACGACATGCGGCTCGTGATCGGCGTCTCGCCGGACTTCCTGAAGGGCGCCGAGCTCGGCTGCTCCATCGCCTGCTCGGGCATCTGCCTGACCGCGGTGGAGCTGAACGGCGACAGCTTCGCGGTCGATGCGAGCGCCGAAACCCTCTCCCGCACCACCATGGGCGGCTGGAAGGCCGGTGGCCGGATCAACCTGGAGCGCAGCCTCAAGCTGGGCGACGAACTGGGCGGCCACCTCGTCTCGGGCCATGTGGACGGGGTGGGCCGCGTGATCTCGGCCCTGCCGGAGAATGCCTCCGTCCGCTGGCGCTTCGGCGTGCCCCCGGATCTCGCGAAGCTCATCGCCGTGAAGGGCAGCATCGCCGTCGACGGGGTGTCCCTGACGGTCAACGAGGTTGACGGGGAGAGCTTCGGGGTCAACATCATCCCCCATACCACCGCCGTGACCAGCTTCGGCACGCTGCAGCCGGGCGACGGGGTCAATATCGAGATCGACACGCTGGCGCGCTATGTCGCCCGGCTCCTGGAGTTCCGTGCGTGAGCGTCGCCACCCGTACCACCACCTTCCACGACTTCATCACGCCCACCGAGGAGCTTCTCGAGGAGGCGCGTCGGGGCAAGATGTTCATCCTCGTCGACGACGAGGACCGCGAGAACGAGGGCGACCTCGTCATCCCCGCGCAATTCGCCACGCCCGACGCGATCAACTTCATGGCCCGCTTCGCGCGCGGCCTGATCTGCCTCGCCATGACGCGGCAGCGCGTCGAGCAGCTCGGCCTGCCGCTGATGGCGCAGAGCAACGGCACCCGCCACCAGACGGCCTTTACCGTCTCGATCGAGGCGCGCGACGGCGTGACCACCGGCATCAGCGCGGCCGACCGCGCGCGCACGGTGGCCGTCGCCGTCAATCCGGAGCTGTCGCGCGAGCACATCGTCACGCCCGGCCACGTCTTCCCGCTGGTGGCGCGCGAGGGCGGCACGCTGGTCCGCGCCGGCCACACCGAGGCCGCGGTGGACTTCGCCCGCCTCGCCGGGCTGAACCCGGCCGGCGTGATCTGCGAGATCATGAACGACGACGGCACCATGGCCCGCCTGCCGGACCTGGTGCAGTTCGCGCAGCTGCACGGGCTAAAGCTCGGCACCATCGCCGACCTCATCGGCTACCGCCGCCGCACCGAGCGGCTGGTGAAGCGCGTCGAGGAGGGCGAGGTGACGCATGCGGTCGGCGGCGACTGGCGCATCATCGTCTATGCCGGCGCCGTCGAGGGCGGCGAGCACATCGCGCTCATCAAGGGCGACATCACGGGGCCGGAGCCGGTGCTGACGCGGATGCATGCGGCCAGCGTCCTCAACGACCTGGTCGGCGGCCGGGGCGTCCGCGAGCTGCATGGCGCCATGGAGGCGATCGCGGCCGAGGGCCGCGGCGTGGTCGTCATGCTGCGCGACTGGCGGCTCGACGGCATCAGCCGGCAGATCCGCAACCGGCGCGACGGCAAGCCCCAGGCGCAGCTGCGCGACTACGGCATCGGCGCGCATATCCTGGCCGACCTCGGGCTGAAGGACATCATCCGCCTCTCCAACAACCCGCGCCCCGTGGTGGGCCTGGACGGCTGGGGACTGCACGTGGTCGAGACGCGGCCCGTGGTGGGAGAGAACATATGAGCACCGTCGACGGCCCCAAGCGCGACACCGTTCGCATCGAGGGGCCTGCGCCGCGCATCCTGCTGATCCAGGCGCCCTATTACGACGAGATCGTGGGCGGCATGCGCAAGGGCGTCGAGCGCGTGGTCGCCGAGGCCGGCGGCGTGCTGGAAGTCGTGGACGTGGCGGGCGCCTTCGAGCTGCCGGCCGCGCTGCGCATGGCGCTCGACGCCATGGAGCATCCCGAGGAGCCGCCCTCCTGGGACGGCTTCGTGCTGCTCGGCTGCGTGGTGAAGGGCGAGACGGACCATTACGACCACATCTGCCGCGAGGCCTGCTCGGGCGTGATGAGCGTCGCCGTGGGCACGGGCGCGGCGATCGGCTTCGGGCTGCTGACGGTGCACACGATCCAGCAGGCGATCGAGCGCTCCAGCGACGACGGGCACAACAAGGGCGCCGAGGCGGCCCAGGCCGCGCTGCTCCAGGTGGGGCTGCGACGGAAGTGGAGAATGTCGTGACCGCCGCGACCAAGACGCCGAAGCCCAATCCGGGCCGTCCGCGCACCGGGGCCCGCGTCGCCGCGGTGCAGGCGCTGTTCCAGGCCGAGCAGTCGGGTGACGCCATCGAGGCGGTGCTGGACCAGTTCGTCCACCATCGCCTGGGCGTGGTGCCCGGCCAGGAGGGCTTCGAGGACGGGCGCGTGGAGGAGGCGGACGTGCCGCTCTTCGCCCGCATCCTGCGCGGCGCCGCCACGGGGAGGGAGGATCTGGACCAGGTCATCTCCTCGCATCTGGCGGCCGGCTGGGCGATGACGCGGCTGGATCCGGTGCTGCGCGCGATCCTGCGCGCGGCGGGCGGCGAGATGCGCGACATGGGCGGCCCGCCGGCGCGCGTCGTCATCAAGGAGTACATGGACATCGCCCATGGCTTCTTCGGCGGCGAGGAGCCGCGCTTCTGCAACGGCGTGCTGGACGCGATGGCGCGCGTGCTCCGGGCCGAGGAGTTCAACGGGGGGTGAGCCTGCCCGCCGAATTCTCCCTCATCGCACGCCACTTTTTGCCGTTGGCGGGGAAGGGTGCGCTGGCGCTCTCCGACGATGCCGCCGTGCTCGATACACCGTCCGGCCAGCTCGTGCTGGCGGCGGATGCGATGGTGGCCGGCGTGCACTTCCTGCCCGACGACCCGCCGGAGACCATCGGCCGCAAGCTGCTGCGGGTGAACCTGAGCGACCTCGCGGCCATGGGCGCGGCGCCGCTCGGCTATCTGGTGACGGTGGCGCTGCCGAAGGGCACCACGCCCGAATGGCTCGACGCCTTCGCAGCCGGGCTGGCCGCCGATCAGGCGGAGTTCGGCCTTTCGGTGCTGGGCGGCGACACGGTCTCGACACCCGGGCCGCTCACGCTGTCGCTGACCATCCTCGGCACGGTGCCGCCGGGGCAGGCGCTGCTGCGCAGGGGCGCGCGGGTGGGCGACGAGCTCTGGGTCTCGGGGACCATCGGCGACGGCGCGCTGGGCCTTCTGGCCGCCCGGGGGACCCTGGCGGATGATGGGTTCCTTGCCGGCCGCTACCGTCTGCCGCAGCCGCGCGTGGCCCTCGGCCAGGCGCTGCGTGGCGTGGCGCGGGCGGCGATGGATGTCTCGGACGGGCTCGTCCAGGATTGCGGGCATCTCTGCCGTCTCGCGGCATGCGGCGCGGAGATCGAGGCCGGCGGGCTGCCGCTCTCGGACGGCGCGCGGGCCGCGCTGGCGGCCGATCCGGCGCTGCTGCCGTTGATCCTCTCCGGCGGCGACGACTACGAGCTGCTCTTCGCCGCCGCTCCGGACGACGCATCGCGCGTGGTCGAGGCCGGCCGCGTGGCGCGCACCCCCGTCACGCGCGTCGGGCGCTTCACGGCGGGCACGCCGGATGTGAGGGTAGTCGACCCGAACGGCAGCGAACTGAGTCTGCCGCGGGGGGGATGGAGCCACTTCTGAATGTCCGCTGAGAGTCCGTCTGGGGACCGCGCGATGCGGGCCACCGTCTGGCGGCTGTTCTTCTGCCAGGCGCTGATGAACTCGACGATGATCGGGCAGGCCACCATGGGCGCGCTGATCGGCCGCAGCCTCTCCTCCGACATCGCGCTGGCGACGCTGCCCATGGCCATCCAGATGGCCGGGACCATGGTGGCCTCGATTCCCGCCTCCTACGTCTTCACGCGCTGGGGGCGGCGGGCGGGCTTTCTCGCCGGCGCCTTCATCTCCATCCTCGGCTCGCTGACCTTCGGGCTCGGCGTCTATTGGCAGAGCTTCGGGATCTATTGCCTGGGCGCGGTGCTGGCCGGGCTGAGCTGGGGCGTGGCGCAGCACTACCGCTTCGCCGCTGCCGAGGCGGCGACGCCCGCCTACCGCCCCCGCGCCATCGCGCTGGTGATGGCGGGGCCGGTGCTGTCGGCCGTCTTCGGACCGGAGCTCGTGAAGCACACGCACCAGGCCTTCCTGCCCCATGTCTTCCTCGGGACCTATCTGGTGCTCGCGCTGGTGCCGCTGGTGAACCTGGTGCTGCTGAGCGGGCTGAAGCTGCCGCCGCTGCCCGCGAAGACGAAGGTCGGCACGCCGCTCGGCGAGATCATCCGGCGCCCGGCCTTCGTGACGGCTGTCGTGGCCGGCATGGTGGCCTATGGCACCATGAACCTCGCCATGACGGGCACGCCGCTGGAGATGCTGCTCTGCGGCTTCACGATCAGCGATTCCGCGACGGTCATCCAGGCGCATGCGCTGGCGATGTTCGCGCCGGGCTTCTTCACGGGGCACCTGATCGCGCGCTTCGGCGTGCGGACGATCATCGTGACGGGTGCCTGCCTGACGGCCGCCTGCGTCGCGGTCCTGCTGACGGGCGAGAGCTTTGCCCACTTTGCCTTCGGCCTGGCGCTGCTGGGGCTCGGCTGGAATTTCATGTTCGTGGGCGCGACCTCGCTCCAGACGACGAGCTACGCGCCGCAGGAGCGCGTGAAGGCGCAGGCGGCGAACGACTTCATCGTCTTCGGGACGGTGGCGTGCACGGCCTTCCTGTCCGGCTACGTGCATGCGCGCTTCGGCTGGAGCGTGCTGAACCTGACGCTGATCCCGCCGCTGGTGGCGGCGCTGGGGCTGCTGGCCTGGCAGAAGGCGCGAGGGACGAAGCGGGTGCCGGCGGTGGCGCGGTAGGTGCGCGGGGCTCTTGGGGACCTAAATCGGCGCACCAACGGGATGGTCCTATAGGCTACCGGCTCGTCTACGAGGTCCATGACCGATGGTCACCGTGACGGTGATCGCCGTCGGCCAGCACGGCGACGTCTGCGAAACGGCTGCGAAGCGATAGCCCAGAAAAAAGCGCCGGAGGTTCCCCTCCGGCGCCTGTCACGCGATGGCGTGTGAAGCCTATTCCGCCGGCCTGTAGCCCGGCGTCCGGATTGGTGCATTGTCCTCGGCGAAGAGGTCGCGATCCTTGGTCTCCGGCACGAAGATCAGCCCGATGATCACGGTCGCGACCGCGAAGATGATCGGGTACCAGAGGCCGAAGTAGATATCGCCCGTGGCTGCGATCAGCGCGAAGGTCGTGGCCGGCAGCAGCCCGCCGAACCAGCCGTTGCCGATGTGGTAGGGCAGCGACATGCCGGTGTAGCGGATCCGTGTCGGGAAGAGCTCCACCAGGGCGGCCGCGATCGGCCCGTACACCATGGTCACGTAGACGACCAGGATGAACAGGATGCCGATGATGACAGCCGTCTGCTCGCGGAAGATGTCGAAGGGGTGCGCCATCTTCACGACCGAGGGATTGGCCGCCGGCGGGAAGCCGGCCGCCGTCAGCGCCGCGCCGAGCTCGCGGGTGAAGGTGGCCCGTGCCGCCGCAGTGCCCGCGCCCGCCTGGGTCACGTCGAAGGAGTTCACGACCGAGTTGCCCACATGCACCGTCGCCACATGTCCGGGCGGGCCGGCCTCCTGCGTGTAGGGGATCGACAGGTTGGCCAGCGCCGCCTTGGCGATGTCGCAGGAGGTGGTGAAGGTCACCGTGCCGGTCGGGTTGAACTGGAAGTGGCAGTCCCCCGGCGCGGCGACGACGCGCACGGGAATGCTCTGCTGCGCCGCGTAGAGGGCCGGGTTGGCCTCCTTCGTCAGGAGCTTGAAGAGCGGGAAGTAGGTCAGCGCGGCCAGGGCGCAGCCGAGCAGAATGATCGGCTTGCGGCCGATCTTGTCGGACAGCCAGCCGAAGAGGACGAAGCCGCCGGTGCCGAGAATGAGCGACCAGGCGATCAGCAGGTTCGCCGTATAGCCGTCCACCTTCAGGATGCTCTGGATGAAGAACAGCGCATAGAACTGCCCGGTGTACCAGACGACGCCCTGGCCCATGGTCAGGCCGAAGAGCGCGATCAGGGCGATCTTGGCGTTCTTCCACTGGCCGAAGGCCTCGGAGAGCGGCGCCTTGGAGCCGGTGCCTTCGGCCTTCATCTTCTGGAAGGCCGGGCTTTCCTGCAGCTGCAGCCGGATCCAGACGGAGATGCCGAGCAGCACGATCGAGAGCAGGAAGGGAATGCGCCAGCCCCAGTCGGCGAAGGCCGCCTCGCCCATGATCGTGCGGGTGAAGAGGATCACCAGCAGCGAGAGGAAGAGGCCCAGCGTCGCCGTGGTCTGGATCCAGCTCGTGTAGAAGCCGCGCCGGCCCTGGGGCGCGTGCTCGGCCACGTAGGTCGCCGCGCCGCCGTACTCGCCGCCCAGCGCCAGGCCCTGGAGCAGGCGCAGCGCGATCAGGATCACGGCGGCCGAGATGCCGATCTGGTCGGAGGTGGGCAGGATGCCGACGATGAAGGTCGAGGTGCCCATGATGACGATGGTGACGAGGAAGGTGTACTTGCGCCCCACGAGGTCGCCGAGGCGGCCGAAGACGAGCGCGCCGAAGGGCCGGACCAGGAAGCCGGCGGCGAAGGCCAGCAGGGCGAAGATGTTGCGCGTATTCGGGTCGAACTGGCTGAAGAACTTGGCGCCGATGAGCACGGCAAGGCTGCCGTAGAGGTAGAAGTCGTACCATTCGAAGACGGTGCCCAGCGAGGAGGCGAAAATCACCTTCCTCTCGCCGGCCGTCATGGGCCTTGGAGCCCTCCCTGCATGTGCGGACATTCCCTACCCTTTCTTGCCGGCCATTCGGCCGTGATTCGCGCGCCTGTGCGTGCCAGAGGCGGCCAGGTCGCTCTTTCCCTTCTGCACGTCCCGGCCGGGCCGGATCAACTTAACGATTGATGACTTTTTGGTAATGTATTCTGATCGCGGACGATTTTGATTCGGGAATAACTGACGAAGAAAACAAAAGAAATCGCCAGCTTCCGTGCGGACACGAAAAATGGCCGTGTGGGATTGATTGCCATTGTGCCACGTTGCCGCCTCATATTTCCCTTTTTGGCAATCCATCTCCCGTGCGGGCGGAACCCCGCATCAGAGGCACCCCGCCGCACGCGCGCGGGCGCGCACCAGCGCCAGCACCACCCGGCAGGTCGGCGCCGGCAATCCGGTCAGCCCGGCGAACTCGACGATGACGCCGAGCAGCGCCTCGATCTCCATGGGCCGCCCGCGCTCCAGGTCCTGCAGCATGGAGGTGCGGTGGGCGCCCACCTCGGCGGCGCCGGCGATGCGCTTGTCCACGTCGATGGCGAAGCGCACGCCCAGCGCCTCGCCGATGGCCTGGGCCTCCAGCATCATGTTGCGCGCCACCTCGCGCTGGCCGGGGTCGCCGGTCA
>JAQGHZ010000117.1 GCA_028291485.1 Rubritepida sp.
GCAAGCCCAATGGCCAGTTTGCCGTCACGCCCGACATGGGGCCGGCCTGGGTGGAGACGCTTCCGGTCGCGCGCTTCCACGGCGTCGGCCCGGTCACGGCCCAGCGCATGAAGGAGCTGGGTATCGAGACCGGCGCGGACCTCCGGGCCAAGTCGATGGCATTCCTGCAGGAGCATTTCGGCAGCGCTGCCGATTGGTACTACGGGATTGCCCGGGGGCAGGACGACCGGCCGGTCAATCCGGACCGGACGCGCAAGTCCTCCGGATCCGAAACCACCTTCGATCGCGACCTCACGGAGGCAGCCGAGATCGAGGCGGGCGTGTTGCGGATGGCCGACGACGTATGGGCCTGGTGCCAGGCGGCGCGGGCCTTCGGCCGGACCGTGACGGTGAAGGTGAAGTTCGCCGACTTCCGGCAGATCACCCGCAGCCGCAGCCAGGCCGGCGCGGTGACCGAGCATGCCCAGCTTCGTCAGGCGAGCCTGGATCTCATCCGCTCCGTGTACCCGCCCCGCCGGGGCATCAGGCTGGTCGGCGTCACCGTCTCGAATTTCGATGCGCCCCTCGGCGGGGCCACCGGCCTGCCCTTGTTCGGATCCGAGGCCGCGCTTACGTCCGCACCGGCGGAAGGATCCTGCTGATGCGACGCGGCACGACTGGGAGCACGGCAGTCAGCGCGTGCCGTCGCTGTGGCCGCGGAGTGCCGCGAAACCAAGGTATAGGTTACGCATACCAACACCAGTCCGCATTGTACCCCAGTAGAATGGAGTCATCCATCGCTGGCCGCCTATCTTCGCCGAGCGGTTCCGGGCCGTGTCTGTCCTTGCCCGGCACGAAGGACAGGCCAATGATCGAAATCGCTGGATTCCCACTGCCGGCGCTGACCCTTGCCCGTCGAACCCTGGTTGGATTCCGCGGCTGGTCCCGCCCGCTCGGCCGCCTCTTCCTCCTCCTGACCTTCGCCGGGATCGCCGGTTCCACCGCATCGGCCCAGCAGGCGCCGGTGGCGGTACAGGTGGCGTCGGTCACCACCGCCGATGTCCCGGTCACGCTCCAGGGAATCGGAGCGGTGCAGGCCTTCAACAGCGTCACCATCCGCGCCCAGGTCGATGGCGTCCTGCAGCAGATCGCCTTCACCGAGGGGCAGACGGTCCGTGCCGGCGACGTGCTCGCGCAGATCGATCCCCGGCCGTTCCAGGCGGCGCTCGACCAGGCCAAGGCCAAGCTGGCCCAGGACGAGGCGCAGTTGCAGAACGCGCGGATCGACCTGCAGCGCTACGAAGGCCTGGGCACCTTCGCGTCCCGCCAGCAGGTGGCGACGCAGCAGACCCTCGTGGCGCAGCTCCAGGCGACGATCCAGGGTGACCACGCGATGATCGAGAGCGCGCAGACCCAGCTGAGCTACACCACCATCACCGCGCCCATGGACGGCATCACCGGCATCCGCCTGGTGGACCAGGGCAACCTGCTGCGCGCCACGGATGCGACCGGGATCGTGGTGCTCAACCAGGTCCGGCCGATCTCCGTCATCTTCACCCTGCCGGCCGAGACGCTGCCCGACATCCGCCAGGCCACGGCAGCGGCGACGGGCCCGCTTGCCGTGACCGTGCTGGAGCGCCAGGGCCAACGCACCCTCGGCGAGGGCACGCTGGCGCTGGTCGACAACCAGATCGACCAGGCTACCGGCTCCGTCCGCCTGAAGGCGACGATGCCCAACGAGGACGGCGCCCTCTGGCCGGGCCTGTTCGTGAATGCGCGACTGCTGCTGCGCGTCGAGCGCGGCGTGCCCACCCTGCCGTCCACGGCCATCCAGCGCGGTCCCGACGGGACCTGGGTCTATGTCCTGCAATCCGACGGCACGGTCGCGGTCCAGCCCGTCACCGTGCGCCGCTTCGACGCCGCCCGGGCCATTATCGCGCCCGGCTTCGACCCGGCGGCCCGCGTGGTCACCTCCGGGCAGTTCCGCCTCTCGCCGGGCGCGCGTGCCCAGGTGACTGCGCCATGAACATCTCCGCCCCCTTCATCGCCCGGCCGGTGGCGACCATCCTGCTCATGGTCGCGCTCGTCGGCCTGGGTGTCGCGGCCTATCCGCTGCTGCCGGTGGCTCCGTTGCCGCAGATCGACTTCCCGACGATCCAGGTGACGACGCAGCTCCCCGGCGCCAGCCCGGAGACGGTCGCGACTTCGGTGACGGCGCCGCTGGAGCGGCAGTTCGGGCAGATCCCGGGCGTCACGCAGATGACCTCCACCAGCATCCTCGGCACGAGTTCGATCACGGTGCAGTTCGACCTGACGCGCAACATCGACGGCGCCGCGCTCGACATCCAGTCGGCGATCAACCAGGCGGCCGGGCAGCTGCCGACGACCCTGCCGTCCCCGCCGCAGTACCGGAAGGTCAACCCGGCCGACGCGCCGATCCTCGTGCTGGCCGTGCAGTCGGACCTGCTGCCGCTGACCCAGGTGGACGAGTACGCGGAGACGATCCTGGCGCAGCATCTCGGGCAGCTCTCGGGGGTGGCCCAGGTCGGTGTCAGCGGGCAGCAGAAGCGCTCCGTCCGCATCCAGGTCGATCCGGCGAAGCTCGCCTCGCTCGGCCTGCAGATGGAGGATGTCCGGACCGCCATCCTGACGCTCACGACCAATGCGCCGCAGGGCTCGATCGAGCGTGCGACGCGGTCCTTCACCATCTACGACAACAGCCAGCTCATGAACGCGGACGCCTGGAACGAGGCGATTGTCGCCTACCGCAACGGCGCGCCGGTGCGCGTGCGCGATATCGGCCAGGCGGTCGACGCGGCGGAGAATGCCCGCCTGGCTGCCTATGCCAACGGCAAGCCCGCCATCGTGCTCGCCATCACGCGGGTGCCCGGCGCGAACGTGATCGCGACGGTGGATGGCGTGATGGCCGCGCTCCCGGCGTTGCGGGCGGCCATCCCGTCCACTGTCCAAATCACCGTGCTGAGCGACCGCACGCAGACCATCCGCGCCTCGGTCTCGGACGTGCAGTTCACGCTGCTCCTCACCATCGCCCTCGTGGTCGCGGTGATCTTCGTGTTCCTGCGCAACGTGCGCGCCACGATCATCCCGGCGGTGACGGTGCCGGTCGCGCTGGTCGCCACCTTCGGCGTGATGTATGCGCTGGGCTACAGCCTCGACAACCTCTCGCTCATGGCGCTGGCCATCGCCGTCGGCTTCGTCGTGGACGACGCGATCGTCATGCTGGAGAACATCGAGCGCTACACCGAGGGCGGCATAGCCCCGATGGAGGCGGCCCGGCGCGGCTCGGCCGAGGTCGGCTTCACCATCGTCTCCATCAGCATCTCGCTGATCGCGGTGTTCATCCCGCTCTTCCTGATGTCGGGGCTGGTGGGCCGGCTGTTCCGCGAATTCGCGGTGACGGTCAGCGCGGCCATCATCGTCTCGGTACTCGTCTCGCTCACGCTCACGCCCATGATGGCCGGGCGCATGCTGCGCCCGCATGGGGAGGTCCGGCACGGCAGCCTCTATCGCGCTTCGGAGCGGGCTTTCGGCGCGCTGCAATCGGGCTACGCGCGGAGCCTCGACGTGGCACTGCGGCATCGCTTCCTGACGCTGCTGGTCTTCCTCGCGACGCTCGCCGCCACGGGTTACGTCTTCGTCCGCATCCCCAAGGGATTCTTCCCGCAGCAGGATACGGGGCTGATCCTCGGCACCATCCAGGCCTCGTCCGACATCTCCTTCCAGCAGATGTCGCAATCCTCGCGGGCGCTGGAGGCGATCGTGCGGCGCGATCCCGACGTCGCGGCGACGGGCATGAGCATCGGCGCGTCCGCGGGCCTGCCGGAGAATCAGGGGCGCATCTTCATCTCCCTGAAGCCGCGGAATGAGCGTAGCGCGTCGGCGGGGCAGATCATCACCCGGCTCAGCCCGGAGCTGCAGCGCGTGCCGGATGCGCAGCTGTTCCTGCAATCCGTGCAGGACATCAATGTCGGCGGCCGGCTCTCGAGCACGCAGTACCAGTTCACCCTGCAGGACGCGAACGCCGCCGAGCTCAACACATGGGCGCCGCGTGTCCTGGCGGGGCTCCGCGAGGTGCCTCAGCTTCTCGACCTGGCGACGGACCAGCAGTCCGGCGGCACGACGCTCACGGTGGAGATCGACCGGGATGCGGCGGGCCGCTACGGCATCTCGCCGCAGGCCATCAACGACGCGCTCTACGACGCCTTCGGCCAGCGGCAGGCCACCCAGTACTTCACCGAGGTGAACGCCTACCACGTCGTGCTGGAGATCCTGCCGGAGATGCAGGCGGATCCCACCGTGCTGCAGCAGATCTTCATCCGCTCGCCGCTGACGGGGCAGCAGGTGCCCATGTCCTCCTTCGCGCATTGGAGCACGGCGCCGACGCGGCCGCTCGCCATCAATCACCAGAGCATGTTCCCCTCGGTCACCATCAGCTTCAACCTGGCGCCATCAGTGGCCCTGGGGGACGCGGTGGCCGCGATCCAGCAGAAGCTGCAGGCCATGGGGATTCCGGGCGGGCTGCAGACCAGCTTCCAGGGCAACGCGCAGGCCTTCCAGGCGTCGCTCGCCAGCGTGCCGCTGCTGGTGGTGGCGGCGCTGATCGTCGTCTACCTCGTGCTGGGCATGCTCTACGAGAGCTTCATCCATCCGCTGACGATCCTCTCGACGCTGCCATCGGCCGGCTTCGGTGCGCTGCTGACGCTCTGGGCCTTCGGCTACGACTTCAGCATCGTGGGGATGATCGGCGTGATCCTCCTCATCGGCATCGTGAAGAAGAACGGCATCATGCTCGTCGACTTCGCCATCCATGCGGAGCGGAACGAGGGCAAGTCGCCGGAGGAGGCGATCCGCGAGGCCTGCCTGCTGCGCTTCCGCCCGATCCTGATGACGACGGCGGCCGCGCTGCTCGGCGGCGTGCCGATGATGCTCGGCAGCGGCACGGGGTCGGAGATCCGCCAGCCGCTCGGCTACGCCATGGTGGGCGGGCTGGCTTTCAGCCAGGTCTTCACGCTGTACACGACGCCCGTGATCTTCCTGTACCTCTCGCGCCTTCAGGACTGGGCCGCGAAGCGTCGTCGGCCTCCGGCGGCCAAGACCGCGCCCGAAGAACCCCAACCCTCGTGATCGACCGACAGGAAGGATGCAGGCCATGTCGCAGACAGACCCGAAGAAGCCCCTCGATCGCGAGGCGCGGCCAACGGCGCCGGAACTCGAGCGCAGGCTCGACGAGGCGTTGAAGCAGAGCTTTCCCGCCAGCGATCCCGTCGCCATCATTATCACCGGGCGCTGAAGCGTGACGAGCTTCGCCGGATCGCGCTGCAGCCGCTGAGAGTGCGATCCACAGCCGCGGCGATACCGCCTCCGCTGATCGCGCCCTAGCCGGCTCGGCGCCGCAAGGGCCCTCGCATCTCCCTGAGATGCGAGGGCTTTTGCGCGTCCGGCTTCCGGCGCCATGCGAGCCGAACCCCTAAACCTTCGTATGGCTCCGGCACCCGAAGAGCCGATCGCATCAAACCTCTGTTGAATGGCGGGTAGGCCGGTACGTCTGACACGCTTCTCCTCATCGACCGCCGGATCGACGCCCCCATCGAGGCGGTTCCGGAGCCCGATTGGACCTGAACGGAGGAGTGGATCCTATGCCCAATCAATCTGCCCAGACCCGCATCGCCCCGCTCCCGGTCGTGCCGCACGGCTTGGCTTATGGGGATTTCGGCGAGGCCTTCACGGCCGGCACGCACCGTCCGTCCTCCCGGCTCGCAACCGTCTGGCTCAACGCCTCGCCGCTCCCGGCCGGTGCCGTGCTGCACGGGGCGGGCATGTCGGTGTTCCGGGTCAGCCGCCTGCGGAACGAGACGCCGCTCCTGCTGCACCACCTGCCGGATGCCGCCTGGCTTGTCCTGCTGGACCTCTCCAGCGGCACCGTGGGCATCCACGACCTCGAGCAGGGCTGGCAGGACGAGCTGACCTCGTCCGTCGACCTCCTCTACATGCGCCTGCCGCGCCGCACCCTGGGCGGCTCGGGCCTGCGCCCTGTGCCCGCGACCGGCCCTGCCGACCCGGTGGCCCTGGCCCTCGGCATGGCCCTGCTGCCTGCCCTGGCCGACCAGGCGACCGCCGGCCTGGTGGACTGCCTGCTCACCGCGATCCAGCTCCACCTCGCGAAGACCTATGCCCCGATCGCGCCGGCGCCCCTGCCGAACCGCAGCGGCCTCGCGCCCTGGCAGCTCCGCAAGGCCAAGGCGATGATCGAGGCCCGGATGGAGACGGGCGTTGCCGTGGAGGAGATCGCGCGGGAGTGCCGCCTGTCGCGCAGCTATTTCTCGCGGGCCTTCCGGCGCAGCACGGGCGTGCCGCCGCATGGCTGGCTCGCCGCGCTCCGCCTCGAGAAGGCGAAGCAGCTGCTGTCGAAGGCCGAGACGCGGATCGCGGATGTCGCGCTCGAATGCGGCTTCGCGGACCAGAGCCACCTGACGCGCAGCTTCTCGGCCCAGCTCGGCACCACGCCGGCCGCCTGGCGCCGGCAGGCGGCCGGTGTCCGCGCCTGAGGCGACCTCGCCTTATGAAGGTCCGACTGGTCCGGAACGGCGGCAGGGCGCATCTTTCATGCGCTCACCTCCGGGATCCGGGATGATGCAACGGCAAGGAGAACTGCCATGGACAAGTCCGCCACGCGTGCCCTTCGGAAGGCGCCGCTCGCCACCCCGGCCGGCTATTCCGACAATGCGATCAAGGACCTGTCGGCCGCGCTGAACCTGGCGCTGGCCGATATGTTCGCGCTCTACATGAAGACCAAGAATTTCCACTGGCACATGTCGGGTCCGCATTTCCGCGACTACCACCTCATGCTGGACGAACAGGGCGCGCAGATCTTCACCACCACCGACGACCTGGCGGAGCGGGTGCGCAAGGTGGGCGGCACGACGCTGCGCTCCATCGGCCACATCGCGCGCACGCAGCGCCTCTCCGACAACGACGCCGACTACGTCACGCCGAAGGACATGCTGGCCGAGCTGCAGCAGGACAACACGCAGATCGCCCAGTACCTCAAGGCGGCGCACGACGTCTGCGACGAGCATGGCGACGTCGCCAGCGCCAGCCTGCTGGAGAACTGGATCGACGAGGCCGAACGGCGCGCGTGGTTCCTCTTCGAGGCGACGCGCGGCAGCGACTCGTGATGTGGAACTGAGGGGGCATTGCCCCCTCGAACTCCCGCTGCAGGGTGAACATGCATGTTCACCCGTTTCCTGCACCTTCGATCAGATTTTCGTTTGAAACCGAATTGACAGGGCCCAGGGTCAAAAGCCCTGACGGGGAGCGCGAGGGGCAAGGCCCTTCGCTACTTCATCCCGCGTGGCCCAGCGCCGCCTCGACGCAATCGATGATGGCCTGCCCCTCGAAGGGCTTGCTCAGGAACCCGAACGCGCCGGCCAACGCCGCCTGACGCCGCACCCGTTCCTCCGGGAAGGCGGTGATGAAGATCACGGGCATCGCACGCCCTGTGGAGACCAGCGTCTGCTGCAGCTCCATGCCGCCCATGCCGGGCATCTGCACGTCGGTGATGAGGCAGTCGGTCTCCAGCAGCCGCTCGGAGCGGAGGAAGTCCTGCGCCGAGGCGAAGCTGCAGGCAACATAGCCCAGCGAACGCATCAGGCTCTCGGTCGCGATGCGGACCGAAGGGTCGTCGTCGACGATGGCGATCACGGGGGCGCTGGGCACCATGCTTTCCTAAAATGACGGCGCTGGGAGCCGCGGATCGGTCCAGCACGTCGTGACTCGGAAAGTGGGCCTTTCGGCCGCGCCTGAGAATCATACACTGGTTTAGTGTGATTTTCCCTTAGGATTGGTGCAGCCCCAGGCTCTCCGCCATGCGGACCAGCTCCGCGAAGGTCCGCGCCTGCATCTTCCGCATGACGTTGCCGCGGTGGATCTTCACCGTGATCTCGCTGAGGCCGATCTCGCCGGCGATCTGCTTGTTCAGCAGCCCCTTGGTGACCATCGTCATGATCTGGCGCTCGCGCGGCGACAGGGTCTCGAACAGCGCCTGCAGCCCCGTGGCCGTGCGTTCGCTATCCCGGCGCTGGGCATCGCGCTGGATGGCGGTCGAGACGGAGTCGAGCATGGACTGGTCGCGGAAGGGCTTGGGCAGAAAGTCGATCGCGCCCGCCTTCATCGCCTGAACCGACATGGGAATGTCGCCATGGCCCGTCATGAAGATGATGGGCACCGACAGCTTGGACTGCGCGAGCTGGGCCTGGAAATCCAGACCGCTGAGGCCGGGCAGCCGCACGTCCAGCACCAGGCAGGCGGCTTCCTCCGCCACGCCGCTCTGCAGCAGGGCGGCGGCCGAGCCGAAGGCCGCGACCCGCCAGCCGACCGAGCGAAACAGGCTATCGAGCGCGTCGCGCAGGGAGGCGTCGTCGTCCACCACCGCGACGAGCGGCGCTTCCTGTTCCGCCGCGGCGCCAGGGAGCTTGATGGGGGCCTTCATGCGCCGCTCCCCGCCACGGGCAGGGCGATATGGAAGCTCGCGCCCCCGCCCTCGCGCGCGCTGGCCCAGATGCGGCCGCCATGAGCGGCGATGATCGAGCGGCAGATCGAAAGTCCAATACCCATCCCGTCCGGCTTGGTGCTGTAGAAGGCCTCGAAGAGCTGATCCAGCTTGTCCGCGGCGATGCCCGGGCCCGTATCGCTCACTTCGATCACGATACGCTCTCCTGGATGCTCCCCAGCCTCCTCATGCACTTCGATCGTCAGGGCGCGGGGTTTGTCGGCGACGAGGGCCATGGCCTGGATCCCGTTCATCACGAGGTTGATGATCACCTGCTGCAACTGCACCTTGTCGCCGATCACGGCCGGCAGTTCCGGCAACTCCAGCCGCAGCGCGACGCGGTGATGCCGGATCTCCGGCTGCACCAGGGGCAGTATCCCGCGGATCACCTCGCGCAGGTCCAGCGGGACGCGCTGCGGTTCGTCCTTCCGGGCCAGGGCGCGCAGCCGCTGGATCACGTCGGCGGCGCGGCGGCCGTCGCCGATGATGCGCTCCAGCCCCAACCGCACCTCCTCGAGCTCCGGTACCGGGCGATTCAGCCAGCGCAGCGCCGCCTCGCCATGCGCGACGATCGCGGCCAGCGGCTGGTTCACCTCATGGGCGATGGAGGCCGTGAGCTCGCCCATCGTCGCGACGCGGCTGACATGCGCGAGGCTGGCCTGGGCCTGGCGCGTCTGGGACTCGGCGTGCCGGTGGGCGGTGATGTCGGTGTTGGTCTCCAGCACCGCGAAGCTGGAGCCGCGCTCCTGCAGGGACCAGCGGCTCGCCACGATCACCTGCGAGCCGTCGCGCCTTCGGTGCATCAGCTCGCCCTCCCAGCGGCCGGTGCGGCGCAGCTCGGCCATGATGGAGGGCAGGGGGGCCGGGAACTCGGTCTGCAGCAGCTTGTGGGTGTCCTGGCCCAGCGCCGCCTCGCGTGGCCAGCCGTAGAGCACCTCCGCGCCGCGGTTCCAGAAGGTGATGTGGTCCGCGGCGTCGCGCACGAAGACCGTGTCGTGCGTGAGGTCGAGCAGCTGCGCCTGTTCGTGCAGCGTCAGCATCGTCGCCTTCATGCGGACGGCGAGCAGGGTCGTCACGCCGATCGCCGACAGACTCACGATACAGCGTGCCAGCTCGCCGCCGGAGGTATCCAATCCGTGGGTGGCGAGGAAGCTGCCCAGCGTCGCGACGATGCAGGCGATTCCCACCAGCAGGACCCGCTGCCATGTCGCGAAATCGACCGCCAGGAGCACGACGGCCCCGTACATGACCGCAATGGCGACTTCCGTCGTCGTGAACGTGTCGACGAAGAAGGTGGCCAGCGCGATGACGGTCGCGCCGATGCGAGCTGTCATGGTCGTCGTCCGTGGCGATAGGCGCTGTCCCAGTGGAAAGCTGTACAAGCTGCAATTTCTCCTCGGGATTTCGTTACGAAAACGTGCAAATCCCCAGGTCGAAGCTACCGGAACGCCGGGCGCTGCCAATCGATTTGTCGCGGCGTCCCGCCGTCGTGCCGCAGGGTGCGCTCCTTGGAACCGTTGGGTCGTGCGACGCCGGGCATGCCGGAGCAAGCCCTCCGGGTCGGCGAAGGTGCCGCGACCGGCCTTCGAGACCCTCTCGCCGGATCTCGAGCGCCTCTTCACCCGCCCCATGAGCGGCACGACGATCGGACGGCCCTCAAGCCATCTCGCCGTGACCCTGCGCCCCAACGAGACTGCAGCGTTGATCGCGGGCGCCGGGAGCCCGCACGGTGCGAGCCGGAGGGCCGGGCTGCCGGTGACCGTTGGCGCGGGGCGTTCCTCATTCTTCCCGTCGCTCAGCAGGAGATGGCGGCTTTCGTCGCGCCGGCGCCGCTGGAGCGGCGGCAAGGCCATGGCCCGGCGGGGCGTGTCCGTCGGGATACGCGGCCTTCGATCCCGCCCTACGCTTGTCGGCCGGGAGGACGCTCCGTCTGAGGGGGGCGACCGGGAGGGCGCGGGATCTCGCGCAGGAGCGCCGGGACCAGCTCGGACGAAGCCTTCGTCGCGCGATGTCGGGAATGGGGTGTCGAAAAAGGAACTGGCCGCCCCGGGATCGAGGCGGCCCGTCGGGTCGTCAGTCGGCCGAGGGCGTGTCG
>JAQGHZ010000137.1 GCA_028291485.1 Rubritepida sp.
AGCGGCACAGGCCCCGCCGCCCGCGCCCGAGCCGCAGCCCGCCATCGGCATCGTCACGGGCCTGCCCTTGCCGCGCTTCGCGGCGCTCCGCTCCAGCGACGTGAACCTGCGCGTCGGCCCCGATCGCCGCTATCCGGTCGAGTGGCGCTACCAGCGTGCCGACCTGCCCGTGCAGATCATCCGTGAGCATGACCAGTGGCGCCGCATCCGCGACCCGGACGGCACCGAGGGCTGGCTGGCCGCCTCCAACCTCCAGCCCGGCCGCCGCACCTTCATCGTGCGCGGCGAGGCCACGGCCGAGATCCAGCTCCGCCGCCGTGCCGAGGACGGCGCCGCCCCCGTGGCGCGGCTGCGCCCCGGTGTGATCGGCCGCATCCGCGGCTGCGACGTCGGCAGCGCCTGGTGCGAGGTGCAGGTCCAGGACCGCCGTGGCTATATCAAGCGGACGGATATCTTCGGCGTGACGCCGGACGAGGAAATCAAGTAGGGGAAGATCAAGTAGCGGGGACGGTCTCGTCCAGCTTGAGCACCTCGCCCGCGAGGTAGAGGCTGCCGCAGATCAGGATGCGGCCCGGAGCCTCCTCGGCCACGATCCTCGCCAGCGCGGACCGCACGTCCGGCCCGGGCCGCGCCACGCCGCCGCTGGCCGCGACGATCTGCTCGACGGACATCGCCAGGTGCTGCCCAGGCTCCTGCACGGCCGTGACGCTGTCGGCCAGCGGCAGGAGCGGCGCGAGAAAACCTTCGGCCGTCTTGCCCTGCTTCATGCCGACCACGAGGTGCACCGGCCGGTCGCGCCATTCGACGAGCGTCTCGGCCAGCGCAGCGCCGGCGCCGGCATTGTGACCGCCATCCAGCCACAGCTCCCAAGGTGGCGGCGGCACCAGCGCGCCCCCCAGCCGCTGCATCCGCGCCGGCCATTCGGCGGTGGCCACCCCGCGCGCGATGGCGCGATCGGTCAGCCAGATCGGGTTCCAGGCGCGCATCGCGGAGACGGCGATGCCGGCATTGTCGGGCTGGTGCGCCCCGCGCAGCGCCAGCGGCGGCAGGGCCAGCCGGCCCATGGCGTCCTGGTAGAGATGGCCGTCGGTTGTCGGCTCGATCCGCCATTCGGCGTCGCGGGCCAGCAGCGTGGTGCCCAGCGCGGCCGCGCAGGCCGAGATCACGCCCAGCGCCGCCGGATTCTGCCGCCCGGTGACGCAGGGGACGCCGGAGCGGATGATGCCGGCCTTCTCGAAAGCGATCTTCTCCAGCGTGTCGCCGAGGAAATCCATGTGGTCCATGGAAATACTGGTGATCGCGGAGACGGCCGGCGTCTGGACCACGTTGGTCGCATCGTAGCGGCCGCCGAGGCCTACCTCCAGAACCAGCATGTCCGCCGGCACTCGGCTGAACAGCAGCAGCGCGACCGCGCTGATGATCTCGAAGACGGTGATGGGGTCGGTGCCGTTCACCTCCTCCACCTCCTCGAGCGTGGCGACCAGGAACTCCTCCGTGACGAGGTGTCCCGCCAGCCGGATCCGCTCGTGGAAGCGCACGAGGTGCGGCGAGGTGTAGACATGCACGCGCCGGCCCGCCGCCTCGCCGATGGCGCGCAGGAAGGCGCAGGTCGAGCCCTTGCCGTTGGTGCCGGCCACGTGGACGACCGGCGGCAGCTTGCGCTCGGGATGGCCGAGCTTGCCCAGCAGTTTCTGGAGCCGCCCGAGGCTGAGGTCGATCAGGACCGGATACAGCGCGTGCAGCCGGTCGATGATCTCTTCCGAGCGGGACATCTATGGCGCCCTCGGACGGCGGGCGACGGCTCCGCCGCCTTGCCTTCGCGCCTTGTCGGGGCGCGCGAGCCGGTAAGTCGGTCGCGGCGCGCTGGCCACATGCGCGGCCGGAATCGGTCGGCCATGCACCTGGGTCTGGTCGCTCATGTTAAGCCGCGACGGTCGCGGGTTCCCCTTCGGCGTCCCTCAGCAGCCGGATCAGCCGGCCGAGCGTCGCCCGCATCTCGCCGCGCTTCACCACCATGTCGAGGATGCCGTGCGCGAGGAGGTATTCCGCGCGTTGAAAACCCTCGGGCAGCTCCTCCCGCACGGTCTGCTCGCTGACGCGGGCGCCGGCGAAGCCGATGAGCGCGCCGGGCTCGGCGATCTGGATGTCGCCCAGCATGGCGAAGCTGGCCGTCACGCCGCCGGTCGTCGGGTCGCAGAGCACGACCACGAAGGGCAGGCCGGCATCCTTCACCATCTGCGTCGCGATCACGGTCCGCGGCATCTGCATGAGGCTCACTGCGCCCTCCTGCATGCGGGCGCCGCCCGAGCTGGAGAACACGATCAGCGGCGCATCCTGCAGCACCGCGAGCCGCGCGGCCGTCACGATGGCCTCACCCACGCCGGCGCCCATGGATCCCGCCATGAAGGCGAATTCGAAGGTCGCGACGACGGCGCGCTGCGCCTCGATGGTCCCGTGGCCGACCAGCACGGCGTCATCCATGCCCGACTTGGTCTGGGCGTCGCGCAGGCGCTCCGAGTAGCGGCGCTGATCGCGGAAGCGCAGCGGGTCGGCCGGCGCCTTGGGCAGCTCGATCTTCTGCCAGCCCTCATCCAGCGTCGCGTCGAGCCGTTGCCGCGCGGAGAGCCGCATGTGGTGGCCGCAATGCGGGCAGACGCGGAGATTCTTCTCCAGATCGGTCTGGAAGATCATCTGCTCGCATTCGGGGCACTTATGCCAGAGGTTCTCCGGCACCTCGCGGGAGCCGAAGAGCGTCTTGATCTTGGGCAACGCCCACTCGGAAATCCAGTTCATATCTTTGCCCTCAGGCGCCGGGCGCGCGCTCCACGCGCTTCGCTTCGCGCGTGGAGGTCGCACCAGGGGGAAACTCGGTCGCGCGCGCCGACCGCAGTCGCGGTCGGATTCTGCGGCGTGGTGTGGAGCCTGACATGACGGCGCATGATCCGCTGGTCAAGCTTCACGGTCGTGATGCCTTCCCGGCAATTCGATGCTATGCAGACGATCATGCCTCGAGTGGCGGCCGCACGGCTGCGTCCCGCGGCCCCTAGCCCTCGCGCCACCCCCCGGCTCGAACGACGGCCCCCCCCGAGCGGGCCAAAATCCAGCGGGCCTCCCGCCCGCGCC
>JAQGHZ010000148.1 GCA_028291485.1 Rubritepida sp.
CTGGAAGAAGCAGGGCACCAACTGGCGGCTCTTCGCCCGGCAGGCCTTCGTGCGGCCCGCCGCCTGAGCCGCGCGGCCCGCGCCGGCAGGCGCGGGCCCAGCCCCGGTTCGGCAGCTCTCCCCAGGACGCATCGCATTGGACCCGACGAGGCGGACAACCCTGACGTCGCTCTTCCCGCCCCTCGGCTGGCTGGGAAACTATCGCCTGTCCTGGCTGGGCGGCGACCTCACGGGCGGGATCACCCTTGCCGCCTATGCGCTGCCCGTGGCCCTGGCCTATGCGGCGCTCGCCGGCCTCCCGCCCGAGGCCGGCGTCTATGGCTATATCCTTGGCGGGTTGGGCTACGCCCTGCTCGGCTCCTCGCGGCAGCTCGCCATCGGCCCGACCTCGGCGATCTCGCTGATGGTGGGGGCCAATGTCGCGCTCATGGCCGGGGGCGATCCGGTGCGCTACGCCCAGATCGCGACGCTCGCCGCCTTCGCCGTGGCGCTGCTCTGCCTGATCGCCTGGATCACGCGCCTCAGCGCCCTGGTGAAGCTGATCAGCGACAGCGTGCTGGTGGGCTTCCGGGCCGGCGCCGGCCTCACCATCGCGATCACGCAGCTGCCGAGCCTCCTCGGCGTGCCGGGCGGCGGACACAACACGATCGAGCGGGTGGTGGCGCTGGTGCCGCAGCTCGGCGAGGCCAATCCCGTCACCCTTTCGCTGGGGATCGCGGCCATCCTGCTGCTGGTCTTCGGCGGGCGGATGCTGCCGGGACGTCCGGTCGCGCTCGGCGTCATGATCCTGGCGATCGCCGCGGTGCAGTTCTTCGGGCTGGCGGCGCAGGGCGTCGCCGTCACCGGGGCGATCCCGGCCGGGCTGCCCGATCTCGAGCTGCCGCAGATGCGATTGTCGGACGTGGACGGCGTCTTCCCGCTCGCCGCGGGCTGCGTCCTGCTGGCCTATATCGAGGGCGTCTCGGCGGCGCGCAGCCTCGCCGAGAAGCACGGCTACGCGCTGAACCCGCGGCAGGAGCTGCTCGGACTGGGCGCAGCGAACCTTTTCGCCTCGCTGGGGCACGGCTATCCGGTGGCCGGCGGGCTCTCGCAAACCGCGGTCAATGACCGGGCCGGGGCCCGCACGCCCCTGGCGCTTGTGGTCGCCTCCGGCACGCTGGCCCTCTTCCTCCTCTTCCTGACGGGCCTGCTCGCGAACCTGCCGAAGGCGGCGCTGGCCGCCGTGGTGCTCACCGCCGTGGCGGGCCTCATCGACATCCCGCAGCTGAGGCGCCTCTGGCGCGTGAGCCGCGTGGATTTCGCGGCGGCGGCGACGGCGCTCGCGGGAACGCTGGTGTTCGGCATCCTCCAGGGCATTCTGCTGGCCGCCTTCGTCTCCATCATCATCACGATCGTCCGGGCCAGCCGGCCGCACGTCGCCTTTCTCGGCCGGATGCCGGGCAGCGACGATATCAGCGACATGGAGCGCCATCCCGAGAACACGCCGATCCCCGGCGCCCTCGCCTTCCGGCCCGAGGCCTCCCTGCTCTACGTGAACGCGGAGCATGTCCTCGAGGCCGTCCTCGGGCGCCTCGCGGTCCAGGAGCCGGGCGCGATCCGGCTCGTCGTCTGCGACCTCTCCGCCTCGCCCTCCATGGACCTCGCCGGCGCGCGCATGCTGCGCAGCCTGCACGAGCTGCTGGCGGCGCGCGGAATCCGCCTCGCCATCATCGGGGCGCATGGCAATGTGCGCGACCTGATGCGGCGGGACGGACTGGCGGAGCTGATCGGCGGCGTCGAACGCACGACGACGCTGGACACGATTCTGACCGGCCCGCGATGACCGCGGACGGCGGCAGCATGCCCGGCCGCCTCCTCCATCTGCCGTATGGCGACGCCGCGCTGCACTGGCTGCTGGGTGCGCTGGGCCTGCTGATCTTCGTGAGCGAGCCGCTGCGCGAGCTCGGCCTCTTCCCCGCCTGGCTGCAAGCCGTCTGCCTGGCCGCCATCGTGCTGGCGGGGCTGCTCGGGCTGAAGGCGCCGACCCGGCTCGCCTGGCCGCTGACCCTGCTGGTCGCCATCGTCCTGGTGGCGCAGACGCTGAACGCGGCCGGCGCGCTGCGCGAATGGGCGGCGGGCAGCGGGCTGCTGACGGCCGCCTGCCTCGCGCTCCTCGCCATGGCGCTGGTGAAGCAGGTCTTCGCGGCGGGCCGCGTCACGACGGCGCGCATCGAGGGCGCGGTGGCGCTGTACCTGATCGTCGCACTGGCCTTCGCGATCCTCTACGGCGTGGTGGCGTCGATGCTGTCCGGCGCCTTCAACCTCGGCCCCGACGACGGGCTGGTCGAGATCCTCGACCGACGGTTCCTCTATTTCAGCCTCATCACCCAGACGAGCACCGGCTATGGCGACGTGACGCCGGTGCACGGTGTCGCCCGCTCGCTCGCCACGCTGCAGGCGGTGGGCGGCCAGATCTTCACGGCGGTGCTGCTGGCACGGCTGGTCTCGCTGGAGATCATGGACCGCCGCGCCGGGGATTGAGGCGGCGCGCTACTCCGCCGCCTGGAGCTGCATCTCCTCGGCATAGGCTTCCAGCGGCGCGCAGGTGCAGATCAGGTTCCTATCGCCATAGACGTTGTCCACGCGCTTCACCGGCGGCCAGTATTTGTGCGCCTTCACGTAGGGCAGCGGGAACGCCGCCTCCTCGCGCGTGTAGGGATGCGTCCACTCCGTCGCCATCACCTCGGCCGAGGTGTGCGGTGCGTTCTTCAGCGGGTTGTCCGCCCGGTCCATGCGGCCCTGCTCCACCGCGCGGATCTCGCCGCGGATGGCGATCATGGCGTCGCAGAACCGGTCCAGCTCCGCCTTGGTCTCGCTCTCCGTCGGCTCCACCATGAGCGTGCCGGTGACCGGCCAACTCATGGTCGGCGCGTGGAAGCCGTAATCCTGCAGGCGCTTGGCGATGTCCTCGACCATCACGCCGCCGCCCTGCTGGAAGCCGCGGCAGTCCAGGATGCACTCATGCGCCACCATGCCCTGCCCGCCCCGGTAAAGGATCGGGAAGTGGTCGCGCAGCCGCACCGCCATGTAGTTGGCGTTGAGGATGGCGACCTGCGTGGCGCGGGTCAGGCCCTCGCCGCCCATCATGCGGATATAGGCGTAGCTGATGGGCAGGATCGCCGCCGAGCCGAAGGGCGCGGCGGAGACGGGGCCGAAGCCCGTCGCCGGCCCGGCCTCGGCCACCAGCGGATGGTTCGGCAAATGCGGCGCCAGGTGCGCGGCCACGCCGATCGGCCCCACGCCCGGCCCGCCGCCGCCATGCGGGATGCAGAAGGTCTTGTGCAGGTTGAGGTGGCAGACATCGGCGCCGATGGAGGCCGGCGAGGTCAGCCCCACCTGCGCGTTCATGTTGGCGCCGTCCATGTAGACCTGCCCGCCCTGGGCATGGATGAGGGCGCAGATCTCGCGGATCTTCTCCTCGAAGACGCCGTGGGTGGAGGGGTAGGTGATCATCAGCGCGGCGAGGTCCTTGCCGTGCTGCGCCGCCTTCGCCCGGAGGTCGCCGAGGTCCACGCTGCCGTCGCGGTCGCTCGCGACGACCACGACCTTCATGCCCGCCATCGCGGCACTCGCGGGGTTCGTCCCGTGCGCGCTGGAGGGGATCAGGCAGATGCTGCGATGTCCTTCGCCGCGCGCCCGATGGAAGGCGCGGATGGCGAGCAGCCCGGCATACTCGCCCTGGCTGCCGGCATTGGGCTGCAGCGAGACGGCCGCGAAGCGGGTGACGCCGCAAAGCCAGGCCTCCAGTTGCCGGATCATCGCGATGTACCCCTGCGCCTGATCGACCGGCGCGAAGGGGTGGATGTCGGCGAAGCCGGGGAAGGTGACCGGGATCATCTCCGCCGTCGCGTTCAGCTTCATGGTGCAGGAGCCGAGCGGGATCATCGAGCGGTTGAGCGCGACGTCCTTGTCCTCCAGCCGCTTCATGTAGCGCAGCATGGCGTGCTCGGCGTGGTGCGATTGGAACACCTCCGCTTCCAGGAAGGGCGTGGTGCGCGAGAGCGCGACGGGCTCGCCGCCGGCCGGCTCCAAGGTAGCGATGTCGCCGCCATGGAAGAGCGCGACCAGTGCGGTGAGCTCGGCGCGGTTGACCGTCTCGTCCAGCGCGATGGCAACGGCGTCGCCCTCGACGCGGCGCAGGTTGAAGCCGGCGTCGAGCGCGGCCTTCATGATGGCATCCGTCTTCGCGCCGGTCTCGACGCAGACAGTGTCGAAGAAGGCGGCGTGGCGGAGCCTGAAGCCGCCCGCCTCCGCGGCCGCGGCCACGAGGCGCGCCTGCAGGCCGACGCGGCGCGCGATCTTCTTCAGCCCCTCCGGCCCGTGCCAGACGGCATACATGCTCGCCATGACAGCCAGCAGCACCTGCGCGGTGCAGATGTTGGAGGTCGCCTTCTCGCGGCGGATGTGCTGCTCGCGCGTCTGCAGCGCCAGGCGCATCGCCGGCGCGCCGGCCGTGTCGACGGAGACGCCGACGAGGCGGCCCGGCATCAGGCGCTTCAGCCCGTCCTTCACCGCCATGTAGCCGGCATGCGGCCCGCCATAGCCCAGCGGCACGCCGAAGCGCTGCGAGGAGCCGACGACGATGTCCGCCCCCATCTCGCCCGGCGGCTTGAGCAGGGTCAGCGCCAGCAGGTCGGCCGCGACGATGGCGATCGCGCCGGCTGCCTGCGCCGCGGCGATCTCGGGCGCAATGTCGCGCACCTCGCCCGTCGTGCCGGGATACTGCGTCAGCACGGCGAAGGGCTTTTCCGACGCGATGGTCGCGGCGAGCGCGGAAGGCTCAGCCAGGACGACCTTGATGCCCACGGGCTCGGCGCGCACCTGCACCACGGCGATGGTCTGCGGATGGCAGTCGGTCGCGATGACGAGCGTGTCGCCCTTCCCGCGCTGCGAGGAATGCGCGAGCGTCACGGCCTCGGCCGCGGCGGAGCCCTCGTCGAGCAGCGAGGCGCCGGCCATGGGCAAGCCAGTAAGTTCGCCCACCATGGTCTGGAAGTTCACCAGCGCCTCGAGGCGCCCCTGCGCGATCTCGGCCTGGTAGGGCGTGTAGGCCGTGTACCAGCCCGGATTCTCCAGGATGTTGCGCAGGATCACCGGCGGCGTGTGCGTGCCGCTGTAGCCCATGCCGAGCAGGCTGCGCTTGCAGACGTTCCGCTCCGCCAGCGCGCGCAGCTCGGCCAGCGCGCCGGCCTCGTTGATCGGGTGCGGCAGGCCTTCCAGCGTCATGCCGCGGATGTCGGCGGGAATGGTCCGCGCCGTCATCTGCTCCAGGTCGGCGCAGCCGATGGTCTTGAGCATGGAGGCCACCTCGGCCTCGGTCGGGCCGATGTGGCGGCGGATGAATTCGCCCTGGTCCTCGAGGGCGGCGAGTTCGGCCAGCGCGCCCTTGGCCGGCTGATTCACGCCCTCGCTGGCGCTCGTGCGATCAGGCGGGGTCAACCGAGCGTGTCCACGAAGGCGGTGTAGGCGTCGGCGTCCAGCAGGTCCTCCGGCAGCGCGCCGTCCAGCTCGATCTTGAAGAACCAGCCGCCGCCCGTGGGCTCGGTGTTGATCAGCGCGGGGTCGTCCACCAGGGCGGAGTTCACCTCGACGATCCTGCCGGTGACCGGCGCATAGACGTCGGAGGCGGCCTTCACGCTTTCCACCACGGCGATGGCCTCGCCGGCGGTCACGACGCGGCCCATTTCGGGCAGGTCCACGAAGACCACGTCACCCAGCGCGTTCTGCGCGTGGTCGGTGATGCCGATGGTGGCGACATCGCCCTCCAGCCGCACCCATTCGTGATCCTTGGAGAATAGCAGCTCGGTCATGGGGGGCTCCTCAGCGGGCGTAGCGATGGGGTTGGAAGGGCATGGGCGCGACCTTGGCCGGCAGGGCCTTGTCGCGCACGATGAGGTCGAGGGCCGTGCCGTCGCCGGCGGCCTCGCGGGCCACGTAGCCCATGGCCACCGGCGCGCCGACCGAGGGGCCGAAGCCGCCGGAGGTGATCTCGCCGATGGCGGCGCCCTCCTTCTGGATCACGGTATGGCCACGGGCGGGCTGGCGCCCCTCGGGCCGGATGCCGACACGCAGGCGCTTCACGCCGTTGTCGAGATGGTCGCGCACCACATCGGCGCCGACGAAGTTCCATTCCATGCGGCGGCGCTTGCCCATGGACCAGGTGAGCGCAGCCTCGACCGGGCTCGTCGTCTCGTCCAGGTCGTTGCCGTAGAGGCAGAGACCGGCTTCGAGGCGCAGGGAATCCCGTGCGCCGAGGCCGGCGGGCCTCACGCCCGGCAGGGCGAGCAGCGCGCGGGCCAGTGCCTCGGCCTTGTCGGCCGGCACGGAGATTTCGAGGCCGTCCTCGCCGGTATAGCCGCTGCGGCTGGCCAGGACCTTGATGCCGGCGATCTCGATCTCGCCGATGCCCATGAAGGTCAGCTGGGTCGGCACCAGCGCCGCGACGCCCGGTCCCTGCAGGGCGATCAGCGCGCGGTCGGGCAGCGGCTTCAGCGTGACGCCGGAGGGCAGCACGCTCTCGATCAGCGGCAGGTCGATGTGCTTGCGGCTGGCATTCACGACGAGGAACAGCCGGTCGCCGAGATTGGCGACCATGAAATCGTCCACGATGCCGCCGGCCGCGTTGAGCAGCAGCCCGTAGCGCTGGCGGCCCGGCTTGAGCGCCTGGACATCGGCGGGGGTGAGCTTTTCGAGGGCCGCCGCGGCGCCCTCTCCCACCAGCTCCGCCTGGCCCATATGGCTCACGTCGAAGAGCGCGGCCTGGGCCCGGCAATGCAGATGCTCGGCCATGATCCCGGCCGGGTATTGCACGGGCATGCTGTAGCCCGCGAAGGGGACCATGCGGCCGCCCAATTCGCGGTGCAGCGCGTCCAATGGTGTGTTGAGCAGGACTTCTGAGTCGGTCACGCATCCCCCTGCCGCTTCGCGCGGCGGTTGAGTTCGCGACCCCCCTCTGTCCATGGGACCTGAGAGATTCAGTGGTGTTGCGGCGCGGCCCGTTCACCCTTCCGGCCATGGCCTTCAGGGACGGGACGCGGGCAAGGCCACCTTACTCCGTCGGCGCCGAGCCCCTTTCAGGGTCCGATCTTTCCAGAGTGCCTCATCCCACGCGGCCCTTTTGCCTGAGCGTTTCCGGGGGCCGGTTGCGCCTTCGGCGACCCGGTCCGAGGACCGGATTCTCTCCCGCGCGGGATGCACAGGCAGGATGTAAATGCCCGCGCCGATGCCCCGATGCAAGCTCCTTCGGGGCTGATTCGCGATTGGCGCGACCGCTCTGCCCACGCGCTGGGCAGCGCGGTCGGAAACCGGAAGCCTTCCGCAGGTTCCTGCGCAGGCCGCGCGGGGCCCGCGCTACATCTTCAGGATCATCAGCGTCGACGAGGCATAGGCATACAGTGTCTTCCCGCCATCCCCCGTCAGCCGCGCCTCGGAGATCGCGATGCGCCCGCCCCGATGCACCACCTTGCCCTCGCAGGTCACCAGGCCGCTCTTCACCGTCAGCGCCTTGGCATAGTTCACCTTGAGCTCCAGCGTCGTGTGGCCGTAGCCCGGCTCGATCGTCGTGCGCACGGAGTTC